>WRDL01000030.1 GCA_009784095.1 Coriobacteriia bacterium
TATCCGTGTCGCATCGATGACGACTTCACCACCAAATACCTCAGCGCCATTGATAATGGTGCAATCGGAAGAATAACCGGTCACCCCACCGACAAAGGCATTTCCTATACCGCCACCACCATCATAGTCGCCCAGTCTGACGAGTGGGTCATAGATGTAGACCTCGCGTATCTGCGAGCTCTTCGCCGCGCCGGCAACGACCCCCAGATACGTGGTATCACTGTCATGCCACCATTCCATATCGATACTGATGTAGGGATCTACGAAGGTGAGATCGAGGACCGCACTGTTGCTGAGCTGCCCGAACAGACCCGCGTAGCCGAATTCATACGCGTCCACCCATCCTTCGCCGGTCAGTTCAAGGTCTTCGACCCGCAGATTGGATATAGTATGGTCGTTGCCCTCGAATCGTACGTTATCCAGATTCACCGGAAACCACAATAGCTCGCCCAGGTCGAGATCGGTCGCAAGAATGACGGTCGCGGGATCTCCGTCGAATATCATCCCGTCATAGAAGAGCTCGTAAGCCAACTTCGCGAAATCCTCTTCGCTATGGATTGTGATGATGTTGGGGTCGAATTGGATATCGGAATAACCGCACTCTGAACCATACTCATGCCAGTAATCGCCATCGAAACTGGGATCGATTGCGGCACCTGCCATCAGGGGGAGTGCGGCGCTGATCACTCCGGCAAGCATAACGAGTGCCAACAGAAGGAATAGACGATGGTGTTTAGTGCGCATAGTAAAACCCTCCAAACTTTTGACTCTAATGGTAGGTGTTGCTTTTACCGGTTCTAACGAATTATTTCTTAAACCATCAACAACTTGACGATCAAAGATCATCAATTATGCTTCTTATCCTATCACAAAGCGCACGATCGACTACTTTGAACGTAACGATCCGACAACCTGGGAGAGTGGAAATGTAGTAAAAGCGCTCGGTTCATTAGCGTTGTGCGGTCGCAACTCTTCTCTTTGGGATCAACTGAATATCAAAGGCATCAATGACTTTGCATATGGTGCTGTAACGAGGTTCGCTCTCTTCAGCCAAGGATCGATACAGCGCCTCTCGTGAGAGTCCTGTTTTTCGCACAGAACCTGTCCTATTAGGGTGGTAATTGAAATTACAATGCGATCATTCAGCTTTATTCTGTACTATATTTCATCTAGCCAAGCCCGCTTCAATAGCCTAAAATGAAACCTTACTAAAACGATGGGGCGTACGAGAAGGAATCCGTGGACGATCAGGCACTGTTATCGGTCGAGGGCTTAAAGACCTATTTCTTCATTGATAAAGATGTCTATCGTGCCGTCGACGATGTAAGTTTCACCATCAGACCCAAACGCACGCTTGCCCTCGTCGGTGAGAGCGGAAGCGGTAAGAGTGTCTCCGCATCCTCGATACTGCAGATCGTGCCCGACCCTCCCGGTAAGATCGTCGCCGGAACGATCAGGCTCGAAGGCGAGAACCTCCTCGACAAAACCGAGAATCAGATGCGCAAGATCAGGGGCAAGAAGATCTCGATGATCTTCCAAGAGCCCATGACCTCGCTCAACCCTGTGTTCAAGATCGGCAAACAGATCGAAGAGGCGATCCTGCTCCATCAGGACTTCGTCGACGCTTCCGGCAAGAAACTACCAAAGCGCGAGGTCAAGAAGCTGGCACGCCAACAGACGATCGATATGCTGGCGGCGGTCGGCATCCCCAATCCCGCACAACGGATCAACGACTATCCCCACCAGCTCTCCGGCGGTATGCGCCAGCGCGTCATGATCGCCATGGCGCTCGTCTGCCATCCCAAACTGATCATCGCCGACGAGCCGACATCGGCGCTCGACGTCACCGTACAGGCTCAGATCCGCAAACTTTTGCGCAAGCTGCAAGACGAATTCGACACCGCGGTGTTGCTGATCACCCATGATCTGGGAGTCGTTGCCGAGAACGCGCATGACGTCGCGGTCATGTACGGCGGTCAGATCGTCGAGATCGCACCGGTCGATGAGATCTTCGCGCGCCCTCTGCACCCCTATACGCAAGGCCTGATGCTCTCGATCCCGCGCATCGACAAGGATGAGCAGAAACTCTACGTTATCGAGGGGACCGTTCCCAACCCCGCCTACTTCCCGCCCGGTTGTCGCTTCGCGCTGCGCTGCCCGAAGGCGCAGCCACGCTGTCATGCGGCGATCCCCGAGCTGGTGTATTTGACCGGCGATCACGCGGTCCGCTGCTTTATCGCACAAGAGAAATACTGGACCGTCAGCGAATCGCTCGTCCGTGAGTCCGCGGTAGTCGAGGTCGTCGAAGAGGGGCTTGACGGCGGGTCAGAGGCAGTCGAGGTCCTCAATGAGGCGCTCGACGGCGGGTCAGAGGCAGTCGAGGTCATCGAAGAGGTGCTCGATGTCTAAGCCGCTGATACAGGTCTCCGAGCTCCGCAAGTACTTCAACGTCCGCGAGGACGGCAAGCGCGCCACGCTCAAAGCGGTCGACGGGGTGACGTTCGATATCGCCGAGCGCGAGACCCTCGGTCTGGTCGGCGAGTCCGGATGCGGTAAGACGACCACCGGACTGCTCATCCTCAACTTGATCAAACCGACCGGCGGAGAGGTGCTCTTCGAAGGCTCGAGCGTGTTCGACCCCAAGAATAAGAAGAACATCCGCCGCAACATGCAGATCATCTTCCAGGACCCCTATGCCTCGCTCAACCCACGGTTGCGCGTGGCCGATATCGTGGGCGAGCCGCTGGTCATACACGGTCTGGCCAAGGGTCTCGCGATCGATGCGCGGGTCAAACAGCTGCTGGGATACGTCGGTCTGTCGGCCCATCAGGCCAACCGCTTCCCCCACGAGTTTTCCGGCGGACAGCGCCAGCGCATCGGTATCGCACGTGCGCTCGCCGTCGAGCCGCGCTTTATCGTCTGCGACGAGCCGGTCAGTGCTTTGGACGTCTCGGTGCAATCCCAGGTGCTCAACCTGCTCAAGGACCTCCAAGACGAGCTCGATCTGACCTACCTTTTCATCGCGCATGGGCTCAACGTCATCAAGCACGTCAGCGACCGGGTCGGTGTGATGTATCTGGGCACCGTCGTCGAGATGGCCAACGCCTCCGACATCTACCTCAAACCGCTGCATCCCTACACCAAGGCGCTCATGTCGGCGATCCCGATCCCCGATCCTTCCGTAACACGCGAGCGGGTGCTGTTGGAGGGTAGCGTTCCCAGTCCCATCGATCCACCGGCCGGCTGTGTCTTCTCGGCGCGTTGTCCCAAAGCGACCGACCAGTGTTTCGCAGCACGGCCACTCTATCATGAGTATCTACCCGATCACTGGGTGGCATGTTTTCATGTTTGACAGGTAAGATAAGAAGCACGTGAGAAAGGAGTTGTGCGTTTTCCTGGTATGGTCCTAAGAATGGAGGTAAGAGTGAAAAAACTAGCATTATTGATCATGGTACTTCTGATAGCAGGACTCCTGCTGGTCGGTTGTGGCAGCGATGACGTCACCGATGACGGCACGACCACGACGACCTCCGGAGAGAACCAGCTCATCATCGGTATCTCATCGGTCCCGGTCTCGCTCGACGAGCAGCAGATCAGCGACTACAACTCGGATCGTGTGGCAAGCGAGCTCTACGACACGCTGCTTCGTTTCACCGATGACAGCACCGACGTCGAGCCCGGTCTTGCGACCGATTGGGATGTCAGTGAGGACGGTCTGACCTACACGATCACGCTTCGTGACGGAGTGAAGTTCCACGATGGCACCGACTTTGACGCTGACGCCGTCGTCTACAACTTCGAGCGGTTCACCTCCGGTGAGCCGGTATTTGCTTACGCCGATCCGATCTTCGATATGGTCGACAGCGTGAGCGCTCCTGACGAGTCTACCGTCGTGTTCAAGCTCAAAGAGCCGTTCGCGCCATTCCTGGCGCATCTTGCGATGACCCAGTTCTCGATCGTGAGCCCCACGGCTGCCGAAGAGTCGGGTATCCAGGACTTCGGGCGCAACCCGGTCGGTACCGGTCCGTACAAGTTCGTCTCTTGGACCGGCGAGACCGAGGTCATCATGGAGCGCAACGACGATTATTGGGGTGACAAGCCCAATATCGATCGTCTGATCTATCGCTTCATCACCGATGACAACACCCGTCTGAACGAGCTTGAGGCAGGATCGATCGACATCGCGGTCGACCCGCTGCCCGACAGTATCGCCGGCTTTGAGGCACATTCCGGATTCCAGATCCTGCAAGAGCCGGGTCTGCACACCTGGTATCTGTCCTTGAACACGCAGGTCCCGCCGTTCGATAAGGCCGAGGTCCGTCACGCGTTCTATCACGCGATCGACCGCGAGGCCATCGTCGACAACATCTTGCTAGGAACCGGTGTTCTGGCAGTCAACTTCCTGCCACCGGCGACCCCGGGTTATACCGACGATGTCCCGAAATACGAATTCAGCCCCGAGAAGGCCAAAGAACTACTTGCCGAGGCCGGCGAGGAGAATCTCACCGTCGACTTCTGGGTACCTGAAGGCGGATCGGGCATGCAGTCCCCCGATGCGATGGCGACCGCCATCCAGGGTGACCTTGCCAACGTCGGTGTCACACTCAACATCAAGAAGCTCGAGTGGGGTGCCTATCTCGACCAGATGTTCGGCGACTTCCCGCCCGAGGATCAGGAGATGTTGCTCGGACAGATGTCATGGATCTCTGACAACGGAGACCCGGACAACTTCCTGTACTTCCTGTGCTCGAACACGCAATGGCCACCGAACTACAACAGCGCCTATTACAGCAACGATGACTTCGAGAAACTCATCATCGAAGCGCGCTTCAACCCCGTGTGGGAAGAGCGCGAGCCGCTGTACAAAGAGGCACAACAGATCCTGATGGGCGATCTGCCCTATCTGCCGATCGATCACGAGATCATCACCGCGATCGGACGCGAGGGGATCACCGGCTTCGTCATCCATCCGCGCGGATTCTTCCGCACGACCGGAGTGACGGTACCGTAGGTCTATCTGTGGGACAGTGGGGTCTCTCCCCGCTGTCCCACTAAACACAGAAGTGAGACAGAAGGGTCGGTTCATTCTGTCCCGCTGAGACAAAGGGGTCGGTTCCTTTTGTCCCACTTCTTGTCCTGCTGAGACAATAGGAACCGACCCTTCTGTCTCACACGAGAGCAATGAGATGCTGAGATATGCGATAAAGAGAGTGCTCCAGTTGATCCCGATACTGATCGGGGTCTCGATGCTGGTGTTCTTGATCATGCAGCTCACCCCCGGAGACCCCGCGAAGTTGATCTTGGGACCACGCGCCTCGCAAGAAACGCTCGAGGCGTATCGTCGCGAGTTAGGTCTGCACCTGCCGATCTGGCAGCAGTATCTGAACTGGATCGGCAACGTGTTGCGCGGCAATCTGGGTAACTCCCTGCATTTCAAGAAACCGGTCACCGACCTGATCATGGAGCGCCTCGCCGCGACGTTGATCCTCTCGATCGCCTCGATGATCCTGGCGACGGTATTCGGCGTCGTCACCGGTGTGATCAGCGCGACCAAGCAGTATTCGCTGGCCGATCGCACCATGATGACGTTGGCGTTGATCGGCTTTTGTCTGCCGGTCTTCTGGTTCGGTCTGCTCCTGCAATTCGTGTTCTCGATACGTTTAGGGTGGTTTCCGGCCTCCGGCATAAACTCGCCGGGGGTGACCGGCTGGCAGGATATGGCGTGGCATCTGGTCCTACCCTCGATTGCGCTTGCGGTCGGGGCGATGGCGACGATCGCGCGTATGACCCGCTCGAGCATGCTCGAGGTGATCCGCCAGGACTACATCCGCACCGCGCGCGCCAAAGGGGTATCGTGGCGCGAGATCTCATACAACCATGCGCTGCGCAACGCCCTGATCCCGGTCGTCACCGTGGTCGGCTCCCAGTTCGGCTACCTGCTCTCGGGACAGATCCTGCTCGAAGTGGTGTTCAACTGGCCCGGACTCGGACAGCTGATGGTCAACGGCATCATGTATCGCGACTTCCCGCTCGTCCAAGGAACGGTGCTCGTGGTCGCTGCCATGTACGTGGTCGTCAACCTGATCGTCGACCTGCTCTACGGTTTTTTGGACCCACGGATCAAGTACGAGGAGAACTGATGGCGCTTCCCGACGTCGATAATCCGCGTTTTCTGGTCCCGATCGAACCGGTGGGCGAGCCGGTCTTTACCGACCCCGCTGATGAGATCGAGTCGCATTCATTGTGGCGTGACGCGTTCAAGCGTCTGCTCAAGGACCGACTCGCTGTCATCAGCGCGATAATCATCATCGCGGTCATCGGTATCTCGATACTGGCGCCGGTGATCGCTCCTTACGCGCCCAACGAGATGGACCTCGCTAAGCGTCTGCAACCCATCGGCACCCCCGGACACATCCTGGGGACCGACCAGGCCGGTCGCGATATCCTCTCACGTCTGATCTGGGGCGGGCGGATCTCAGTGGCCATCGGAGTCGGCGCGGTCGCCGCCGCACTGGTCTTCGGTGTGCTCATCGGACTGATCGCCGGATTCTACAAAGGACCGATCGACACGATAGCGAACTTCGGGCTCAATATCTTGATGGCGTTTCCCTATATCTTGCTTGCGATATCGATCATCACCGCGCTCGGTCCGGGTCTGACCAACGCGATGATCGCGATCGCAATCGTGGGTATCCCCTATTACGCGAGGATCGTGCGTGGCTCGGTGCTGAGTCTGCGCGAGCAGGAATTCGTTCAAGCCGAGATCGCCCTGGGCGCGAGCAACTGGCGCATCATCTTCAAGCACATCCTGCCCAACGTACTCTCACCGATCATCGTGGCGGCAACGCTCGACGTCGGATGGATGATCGTCATGGCATCCGGCCTGTCGTTTTTGGGTCTGGGTGCCCAGCCACCGACCGCCGAGTGGGGGCTGATGCTCTCCGAAGGTCAGAAGTACATCCGCAACGCGCCGTACGTCTCGCTTCTGCCCGGTCTGATGATCTTCATCGTCGTGCTCGCGCTCAACTTCTTAGGCGACGGACTGCGCGACGCGCTCGACCCCAAACTGAAACAGTAATCGAACACCTGAGCCGAGAGGATCGATCATGATCAAGAATCCTGAGACCGACACCCGCTGCATCGCGACGTTCTCGATCGTCGGACGAGACCCGGACACCGGCGAGATCGGTGTGGCGGTCCAATCGAAGTTCCCCTGTGTGGGAAACGCGGTCCCATGGGTGCGCGCCGATAGCGGCGCGGTCGCCACGCAGGCGTGGGCCAACACCTCGTTCGGACTGCGCGGACTCGAGCTGCTCGATCAGGGGCTGTCTCCCGAAGAGGTCAAAGACGTGCTCGTCTCCGAGGACGAGGGCTTTATGCATCGCCAATTCGGTATCGTCGACATACAGGGTCGTTCGGTGACGTTTACCGGTGACGAATGCATCTACTATGCCGGAGGGATCGCCGGGGAGAACTTCGCCTGTCAGGGCAACATCCTCAAAGGTGAGGATACCGTCAAGGCGATGGCACACGCGTTCAAGACGGTCGAGGGAGATCTCGCCGAGCGCCTGACGATGGCGTTGATGGCGGCCCAAGCTGCCGGTGGCGATAGCCGTGGCATGCAGGCGGCCGCGCTCTACATCGCCAAAGAAGGCGGGGGCTACGGTGGATACAACGACCGTTTCATCGACATCCGCGTCGATGAGCATCCCGATCCCATCGTCGAGCTCCGTCGTATCCTCGAGCTCTACCGCATCCTGTTCTATCGCACCAAGCCGGAGAATCTCGTCGAGCTGGAAGGTGAGAATCAAGCCTACATACTCAAGGTCCTGCGCGACGGTGGATATTATTCAGGACCCGACGGCTCCTGGGACAAGGACATGCAGAAGGCGCTCGACCTACTGTATTCGACCGAGAACTTCGAGGAGCGCATGGCCGAGTTCGGAAAGATCGATACCGAGGTCATCGACTATCTCAAGACGCTGGACTGAGTCCTACTTCCTATCTCGTCTCATATCTTCGATGAGCGCGATCGTCGCGATCGTGTTCCAGTCATCCTGTCCGCGCGTCATCGCCTTGCGACGCTTGCCTGCCGTACGCGAATCGGATGCCCCAGAAGCTGCCGCGAGAATACAGAGTATGAAGAATATCCCTGCCAAGCATTCCATGTCAGCCTCCTTCTGTGCGTTGCTGAGCCAAATCTTAGTACGGATCATATGATATGGGGAAGGTGGTTCAGCCGCGCGTCTGAGGACCGAACAGATGTGCTTGTGGCAAGACAGAAGGATGCAGGAGTCACGCTCTAATAAACCTGAACGTGGTGGTTATGTAGGTTAGTTTTGCTCTTCGATCTGTGTGGTGTGTTTTCGCTCCACGTAGACCACGAGCGGTATCGTGGCAAGTACGAGCAGGATCAGCCAGAATGCGATCAGGTTGTGATCACCCGTCAGCGGGAAACGTCCGGGGCCGGGTTTGCTGGGATCGCTGGCTGGATTATAGGTGTTGGTGATATTGAAACCGTTCACCGAAGCGGTGTAGCCGGCGACCGGCTCCTCGACAATGGTGTAGTCGATCTGCGAGCCATCCGCGCGATACTTGTCCAGCTGGATCGACCAGCTCCAATTATCTGCCGCGGTGACTTGATGCTGCGCGACGACCTGCTCACCATCTTTGATCATGACGTTGATCGAGCTCGGATGGTTCTTCGGATCGTTGGTTCCGTGCTTCCACGTCTTTGTTCCATTGATCGTCACCTTATCGCTCGGGATCACTCGATATGCGTTGGTGAAGACCGGACCCTCGACGCTCTTGCCGAGCTGGTCGCAGTACTGCACCGAGACGACCTCGAGCTCACCGCTTGCTTTTTGCTCGACTACCACGGTCATGGTGTAGACCGTCTTGTCATAGGTGACGTTGGCACTTCCTTCGATCTCGCTGATCTCGTAGGTGAAGGTCCCCGCGGAATAGAACGGGATATCGGTAAATGCTTTGCTACCGGCTCCGGCGATGGTCAGTGTCGCTTCACTGCCATCCTCTCCGCCGGGAAGCATGCCCCCGTTAAGCGCCGTCATCTTGAACGCGAACGTGTCAGAGCTTGCCGGAAGAGTGCCGGTCAGTTTCTTGGTGATGCGTACCGGCTCATCCATAAGTGCCGGCTTGACATGCGAGTTCGCGATATTATAGCCGTTGTAGCTGGCCTTCCATCCTGCGATCTCGACTTCCTCGATCGTGTAGGCGATCTCGTTGCCGCTACTGTCGAATCGCGGAACGCCGGTGAAGGTGTAGAGCCACTTGCCCGTCGCGTCCGGTGTGACGATCACGTCATCGATGATGAGAGTGCCGTCCATCAGATGCAGTTCGATCTGAGCTGGCAGTTTGTCTGAGCTGTCGGTTTTGACCCAGGTCTTCTCGCCGGTGATGTCGATGAGCCACGGACCGTCGAAGTGGTTGGTGAAGGTGACTTCCACCGGTCCTGTCGCCGTGCCTGATCCATTCGTCAGTTCGACCAAATGGTAAGGTCCGGTGATGTCGATCTCAGTGACCGAGTACGCCGCACCTTGAGGTATCGGTATCGTGACACTCTCGTCTGCCTTGAGTGTGAACAGATACGGATCTTGACCGGCGATTTCGAGCTTGAAGTGGAATCCGGTGTCTGCGGCGCCTGCGGGTACGTCGCCCTCGACGAGCTTGCGTACGGTCAGATCGACCTCGCTTAGCTCCTCATACGTATTGATGAACTCGATCCGATCGGTAAATCCAGAAGCGATGGCCCCGGCAATCTCGTTTGCAGCAATGACGCTCTCGCCGATCTTGATCGTGGTCGCGAACTCACCTTCGATCTTTTCGACGACCGTGTAGGGAGTACCCTTCGCAATGTTCTCATAGAGCCTGGACTCGCCATCTTTGAGATGAATGGTCTCGCTGGTCATGCCGATCGTGACGGTGAACTCGAACTCCTGATTCGGATCGGCATTCTCACCGCTTACCGTCTTGGTGATCAGCAGCGCGCCCGGATCGTCGGTCTCGTCATCGTACGTATTGACGAACGGCAGCGCCACAGTGCCGGAGACGGTCCCGCTATACGAGCGACTCGTCGGGGTCGTAATATAGCCGTCGGTCGAGTAGTCGGCCTCGGTGACCGAATACGGAGTGCCCAGTACCAGATCGTCGTAGGTCTTACTCTGTCCCGCGCGTAGCTTGATCGTCTCGCTGAGCGTGCCGATGGTGACGGTGAACTCGAACTCCTGGTCCGGATCGGCGTCGTTTCCGTTCACGATCTTGGTGATCGTGAGGCTGCTGGACTCGGCGGTGTTGGTAAAGCGCGCGATACGTCCCGCTTCGGTGATACTGCCCTGATGATCGATGCTCGAGGTGGTGTATCCCTGCGCGGTGGCGTCCGCTTCGACGACGGTATAGATCACTCCTGTTGGGATATCGCTAAAGATCGCGCGTTGCCCGTGTTTGAGCAGGAGCGTTGCACCGCTGGCAAGTTCATGCGCAGCGCCGCCATCGATCGTGTAACGGTAGGTCCCCTCATCGCTGAAGGCCACCGTGAATGCGAATTCGGTGTTTTGTTGGACCGCGCTAAGCGGTTTGCTGTTCGCGTTCGCGACCGTCTTCTCGATGATCAGAGAACCGGTGATCCGACGGTTATAAGCGGTCACGACGACCGGCTGACCACTCTCATTTCCGGTCACGGTAAAGGAATACTTGACGACCGGATTGTCGCTTGCGTCGGTATCGAAGGTATAACCACTCGGCGGGTTGTATTCCAAGAAGTAGTACTCACCCGGAGCGACGTCATGCATGACGATCCAGCCATTACCATCGGTGGTATAAAGATCACCGATCTCGATATCGGCCGGTTCGGCCACCTTGAACAAGAAGAACTGCGCACCCGGTATCGGAGTCGTGGTGAGTACGCCCTGCACGTCCCGCTCGAATTTTTTGAGGATAACGTTCGTCGCGTGGGAATTGCCGGAAAACTCGTTGCTCCCATGTTGGTCGAGCAGGGGCAGCGCCAGCGTGGCGGCGGTAATGGTAAGCAGAACAAGAACGCACGCGAGCATGAGACCGACGGTCCTTTGTGTCAGTCTCAGATCAAGCTTTCGTATCGATCCGTGTTTTATGATCACGCTTCGTTCTCTGTTCCTTCTTGCGTTTTGTCGTCTCAGTCAGACGTCTTCCCGAAAGCTGAAAGTCTCAATGACCCAGCTTTCGGGTTTCTGTTCGCCTTTTCGGGAGGTCGTAAAGCTTTGCGACCTCCCGAACATTTGCTTATATGGTGTCTAAGCGTTCACCAAAGTGATTGGTCTTAGTAGATAAGACCGGTATCTGCGATGGTAGTCATCACGTTATAAAGGACATTGTCCATTATGGGAAGAATTATGTTTGCATAGTCACTACCGTTGCTTCTATTAGCAGAATCCCATGCATTCTCGAGGTCATTTCCTGCGTTGCGCAGCGCAGTGGTGTGTATCGCGTCCACTCCGTCAGCTTCCATCTGATCGATGATCCCATTCCACACGATCATCAACTGAGTGACTTCAAGATGCAGAGGATCCCTGTCGTGATCACCGTTGTACGTATCATTAGCGGCTTGAACTGTGAGTTCTCTGATGCGAATCATAATGGGGAACATTTCATACTCGCCCGGTTGCCATGCCTCGAGGATATCTACATTATTCTGCATGCCCCAGTCTCTACGGGGATCGGTACATGCTTCCATGTCGATATGGATGACATAGTAGAAGTTACCGTCGGGTTGGATGTTGAGCGCGACTTTCTCCATAAATGCAGAGGTGCTGTCGCCTGGCTCCAAGACGTTGCCCCAGTAGACCCAGCCATCCACATCGATGATCCAGAAATCGCCGGCTTCGCCTGTCCAGTCATTTATATAGACTACATCGGCACCCAAGATCCAGCTGATGTATTGCATGAATGCCTGTGAGGTCGTATCGATGCCGCCAGACAAGTTCATCTTACGGATGTCATACTTACACTCATCACACTCGTGATCTGAGTCATGTGCGTCATAATGATCGCAGTCGGCACGTGCAACGTTGCCGATGATCTGCGCGGTACCCTCAACAGTGCCGGTGATCTCAGCGTACGCGTATCTACCATACTGTCCGTTGATATCTCCCTTTTCACTCACGACGAACCAGCCGGTCTGACCGTTAGCTGCCTCGGTGAAGTATGCCACTTCGTTGGCGACATAACCGAGCGATTGGAAATATGCCTTAACGCTACCGACCGAAGCATCTGCCGGCGCATTGTAGACTACGAAGACCTCACCCTTTGCGGGATCGTCCACGATCGCGAAGAGACTCGGCTTTTCACCGGCGCCCACGCTGGTTGGAATACCACTACCTGGCACTGTCTGCCAGTACGTGAACTGTGTCGCCTCAAGCGGTTTGATATCCATATACTCTTTGAGCTGGATCTTTACATAGACCGGTACTTCACCGTCGTTGAGCACGCTCACGCGCTTGTCAATGTTGGTACCGACCTGCCAGTCGACTGCATTGGCTGGATCGAACGTATCGACGAGCTTCACGCTCGGAATGTCCGCTTCTCCTCGACCCAAGAACTCATTCGAGCCATGCTGGGCCGGAAGCACCAGTGCAAAGGTGCCCATCAATAAGAGGGCGAGTGCCAATAGAATGGCCAGCGCTATGCCCAGTTTGCGGCGCCTACTCGTTGATTTTTCCATGATCTTCTTCCTTTCCTGTTCTTTTTTTCTGTCTTTTCAAGACATCCGTACTGTCGGTATTTCGTTATATAGACTCGTTTTCAAGTAATAGCACCTGCATACGCTCTGCAGGGTCGATCACTATCTTCCGCACAACTCACCTCCTCGATCTATCGCGTCCGTGGTAGGTCCGCTATGCGGACGAGTACCGTCTCCTATGTCTTGTCTTACCTTACAATCTTGTAATGCGGGCTCGGCTTCTGCAGGCGCAAAGACCATGCGGAGCGCTGCCAACAGCCCGATGAGGAGCACGCTCATGATCGCGAAAATGACCAGATTGGCTCGAATATATGAGAGGGCAAGGCCGGCAGTCAGATTGGAGTAGATCACTTTACCGATCACGTTGTCGGCACTGGTGATATCTGCATCGGCTCGATCATTCTCGATACCTTGGGTCTCGAAGCCGCGTTTGCCGCTATCCTCGTGATTCTCATAGATCGTGATGATGCGATGCGTCAACGTGGTCCCATTAAGACGGAAGAACGTGATGTCATCGCCTACGTGCAGGGTGTTCGGATCGACATGTTGGGTCATGATGA
>WRDL01000031.1 GCA_009784095.1 Coriobacteriia bacterium
CGCGGAAGCCCCAGATAGACGATCGCGGCGTTGCCGGCATCTTGACCCATCAAGCGCGCATAGATCTCGGCGCTCTGGACCCCGTCGATCATCTCGGTGACGTTATACGCTTCACGTGCTGACAGATCGACACGTGACCACGCACCGGAGCTGATCGCCAATGCACCCTCCAGTAAAAGCGGGCGCCCATCGATATCTTTGACGCGCGATCGGGCATTGAGATTGCCGACCGGCACTCTTTGTATCAGCTCGAAGATGCGCGGGGTGGTCGCACCATCGATATCTTCCCATGTCAGGTAAGGGGCAAGGATCAAAACGACGGTGTTGGTGGGAGTAAGCTCGCTGGCTGCCCCTTCACTCTGTTCAGCTGCAAAGACAGAGGCGACCTGCGAAAAACACAAGCTCGCGCACACAGCGATGATAAGAAGGACGACGCCGATCTTGCGCACAGACTCAACCTCTCGATTGCGTTCGATTACAGCGATTAGCCTAGCAGATTAGCCACGTCAATGAGCGGCATGCGATAAAATGAAACCTAATGTACATATCGAACGGCGAGTAAGGAATTTCGCATCACTGAACCGATCAGCATTCAAGAGCAAGTCCTCGCGCAAGATCAACCGCTCGCGCTCGACCCCGAGCGACTCCCGGGAGTGGAGGTCGCCGACGGCACCCAGCCGACTATCGCGCGTTCGACCGCGATCATGTCGATCGCGACCGCGCTCTCGAGGATGACCGGGTTCGTCCGTACCTGGGCGATGGCCGCCGCGCTGGGCGCCGGTGCGATCGCGAGCGCGTACAACATATCGAACAACATCCCGAACCTGATCTTTGAGCTGGTCG
This sequence comes from Coriobacteriia bacterium, assembly GCA_009784095.1. Taxonomy (GTDB): domain Bacteria; phylum Actinomycetota; class Coriobacteriia; order WRKU01; family WRKU01; genus WRDL01. Next base: position 844 of record WRDL01000031.1, read on the forward strand.
CCGGCGGTGTACTTGGCTCGCTGTTCATCCCCACCTTCACCGATGTGAAGACCGAATCAGGCAGTGAGGCGGCATGGCGCTTCACCTCCCACGTGTTCAATCTGAGTGTGTTGGTGCTCGGTATCGTCGCGATCTTGGGAACGCTCTTTCCTGAGCCGTTCATCTGGACACAGACCTTCAAGATGTCGGCAGAAGATGCCGGTGTCGTGCGCGATCCGGCACAGTTCCTCTTCCGCTTCTTCGCCGTCCAGGTCGTGATCTATGGCGCGGGTATGGTCATTCAGGCGGTACTCAACGCACAGCGCAGATATATCTGGACCGCGCTCGGACCCTTGTTCAACAACCTTGTCGTCATCGGGACTTTTATCTATGTGTCGCGTCAGCCGGTGCTCGATACCCGCTCACTCGTCATCCTCGGTGTCGGGACCACACTCGGAGTCGTCGCGATGTTCGCGTTCATGACTCCGGGGCTGCTCAGGACCGGATTCAAATACCACTTCGAGCTTGGCATTAATGACCCGAAGGTGCGCATGGTGCTTAAACTGGCCGCGCCCGCGATCCTGTTCGCGGTCACTAATATGGTCACGCTCTCATTTCGCAATTCGAGCGTGCTATCGGTCTCGGCCCAAGGTGCGTCCGTACTCGCCTACGCGTGGATGTGGTTCACGCTGCCGTACGGGATCTTGGCCGTAGCGTTGGCCACCGCGGTCTTTACCGAGCTGTCGCACTATTCGAGTCGCAAGGATATGGACGGGTTCAAAAAGACTCTCTCACGCGGATTGCGTTCGACCGCGCTGCTCATCTTGCCGTGCGCCGCGCTCCTGTTCGCGCTCGCCGAGCCGATCTGCTCGCTCTTTATCGCCGGGCGCTTCAGCGTCGAGGATATGTTGCTGGTCTCCAAGGTGCTGCGCATCTGGTCGCTCGGTCTGGTATTTTACGCCTGCATGATGTTCATGCTCGGCGCGTTCTACTCGCTCAAAGACACCGCAACACCCGCGATCGCCAACCTGGGATGGAGTGTCTTTCAGGTCATCGGCTACATGGTGATGACCGCCGGTATCGGTCGCTGGGCCGGATTCGGCATCAATGGCGCGCCGATGGTCGATATCGTCTTCTACTTCCTGGTGTTCTCAACTCTCGTATTCTTGCTGAGAAGGAAGATCGGTTCATTCGATCTGGTCAACTTCATCTCGCTGTTCGTACGCATGTTGGTCGCTTCGGTGATCGCCGGCGTCATGGCGTGGCAGGTCGCCCTCCTTCTCTCAGACATCGGCACGGGGCTTGTCGGATCGATGATCCAGGTAGTGGGCGGAGGACTGACCGGACTGATCGTCGCCTTCGGGTTCGCCGTACTGCTGCGTATCGATGAGATGTCGTTCGTCGGTCGCCTGTTCAAGCGTGTGACCGGCAAGAAGACGAAGATCTAAGATGAGCAGGTGTGCGCCTGACGCTCCATGCATCGTCGCGTTGATACCCGCTTACAACGAGCAGGATCGGATCGCCGACACCGTGCATGCGGTCCTCTCGATCGAATGTGTCGATCGCGTCATCGTGATCGATGACGGCAGTCAGGACTATACCGCACATGTCGCCGAGCAAGCAGGCGCCAAAGCGGTTCGCAATGCGCGTAATGTCGGCAAAGGCGGAGCGCTCAATGAGGCCGCAAGGCGCTCAGAGGACGCTGACATCATCCTACTTCTCGATGGGGATCTGGGTAAGAGTGCTGCTCAGGCAATTACGCTGCTTGAACCGGTCATCGCCAATGAGGCGGACATGACGATCGCGACCTTCCCTGCGGCGGGCAAGGCAGGATTCGGACTCGTAAAGGATCTGGCCACCAAAGCGATCGTGCGTACCGGAGCCGGGTTCTTTCCGACAGCTCCACTCTCAGGACAACGGGCATTGACGCGCGAATGCCTTGATGCGATACTGCCCTTTGCTTCGGGATATGGAGCTGAGGTGACCTTGACGGTGCGTGCACTGAGAGCGGGGTTTCGTCTACTCGAGGTCGAGACCACGATGACGCACGCGGCGACCGGACGTGACCTGAGTGGATTCATCCATCGCGGCAAACAGTATATCGACGTCTGGTGGGCTATTCGTAAACTCTGACGGGATCGGAGGACCGGACCCCCGGTCCTCACTCGGCTATTGCCCTGTCGGAGCCTCTTCCCCCTCGGTCGGCGTCGCCGGGGTCGGCTCAGGTTGTGGCACTTCGCCGGCAACGGTCAAGACCTCCGGCATCGATGCGAAGGTCGCGACAGCGTCCTCCATCATCCCATAGCGACCGGCCGCGCCGCCTTTCATGAGCGCGACAAGGGAGAACTTGCCCATACTCGAATCCATATTGTTGATCACCGAGATGTTCTTCGCATCAAGCGTGTCGTCAAAGATCAGATAGGCTGTCGCGTCGCGAGAGACAAGGACCGCGGGGTAGGATCGCTTGGAGAACGCGACCAGTGTGGCAGATGAAAGATCCGGCTCGATGACCTCTTGGGAGTCCGTCGTGTCGACCAGCCCAAGGATACGTGCTGCACTCCAGTCGAACGCCGGTGCGTTAAGAATGCCTGCAGCGATCAGCGCGTCGGTGTATGGCCGCTCGGCCATTCCCGCATCGGTCCACTCACGCGCGAGCTCGGTCGCTATCTGTTGGATCGACTCGACCACGATCGGCTCGGCCGCATCCGTGCTGGTTTCGTTCGCGTTCGTATTCCCTTCGTTCTCGGCAGGCTCGGGTTTATCGAACAAATCGCTCAACTCTCCGTCCTCCTCCAGCTGCGCAAGCTTCTCATTATCGATGCTGAAGAGCAGCGGGATCGCATCGGCACGGGTGAGCGCACCTACGACCTCGTCGGCGGTATCGTTGTCACCGTTGAGCACGATGACCGAATAACCCTCAAGCTGATCGGTGATCGCCTCAGAGGTGATGCTGTCACTGAATTGCATCAGTAGATCGTTCTCACTCTGCACCATGGCGCTCTGTTCACGGACCGCTGCGTAGTCGGCCTGGAGAGAGTCGATCATCGCTTGATTGTTCACCGGAGAGCCCTCGTCGACGATCAACCCGCCGAGTACCAATCCGAGCGCAAGCGCGATAAAGACCGAGACGAGCGAGGCGATATGGTAGCGGAGGTTATACATAGTGTGACCTTGTCCCTTCTAGAACCCAAAGGTGAAGCGAATACGTAGGATGAGCAGTTCGTAGAGCGCACGGGCCGCCGGTGAGATGTAAACGAGCACCGCGATGACCCCTGCAGCCGCCAACAGCAGCGGGAAGACCTGTGTGGCTGAGACGCTCGAGCGATACAGTTGGTTCACACCTTTGGCGTCGAGCAGCTTAGATCCCACTTTGAGACGTACCAAGAACGAAGATGCCATCCCTTTGCGTCCTTTGTCGAAGTACTCGAACAGGTTCGAATGAGTGCCGACCGCGACGATGATCCGTGCACCGAGCTCCCAGCCGAGTAGGAGTGCCAGGTCCTCACTGGTCGCACGAAGCGGCCACGTGATCGCGCCAGCCTCGGTACCGACCCCCAGCTCGTCCAAGCGTTCCATGCCGGGCGCGTAGCCATCTTCATAGGCATGGACGATCAACTCGGCACCGCTGAGCAACGCCTCGTCGCTGACGCTATCCATGTCCCCGATGATGATATCGGGCATCAGCTTGACCTCGAGCAGCGCGTCTGCTCCTCCATCGACACCGATCAGCACCGGCTTCATCTCACTGATATAGGGTAGCAACGCGACCAGATCTTCCTTGTAATGATGCCCACGTACGACCACGAGCACGTGGCACCCCCACATCTTGGTCTTGACGTCGGGCACCCACATCTCCGAGGTGACCAGATCCTTCTCATCCTCAAGATACTCGATCGTGTTGCGCGCAAAATCGTCGAGCAACCGCCCGGTGTTCTCACGCGCTGCCTCCATGAGTTGGTCGACCTCTTCAAGAGTCAGTATCTCACCGCGCGCTACGAGTGCTCCACCTGTATAGATCTCATTGCCGTCGATGGCGATGGTCGTTCCTTCTTTGATCGCCGAGAATATGTCGAGTCCGACGTCATCGATCAGTGTGACGCCGCCGCGCACCAGGATCGCCGGTCCGATGTTGGGATACGTACCCGAGATGGAGGGGGCTGCGTTGATCACGACCGGTACATGTGCTTCAAGCAGCGCTTCTGCGCTGACACGGTCGATATCACGATGGTCGATGATGGCGATCTCGCCTGCGTTGAGGCGTTTGGTCAGGTCTTTCGTGCGCCTGTCGAGTCGCGCGACTCCTTCGAATTCCATATCGCTATGGTACCGCTCTTTGTCCGCGCTTCATCGCTCAGGCGCGCGCATTCTCAAAAAGTTCACGGGCATGCTCGCGCGCGGTCGTGCTTATCTCACCGGAGAGCATACGCGCGATCTCGTCCTCGCGCGCGTCTTTCTCGAGGCGTGTGACGAGTGTGGAGACTTCGCCATCGCGCGTCTCCTTCGACACCACGTAATGGGTGTCGGCAAAGACCGCGACCTGGGCCAAGTGGGTCACCACAATGACCTGATGGGTGCGCGACAGGTGTGCAAGACGTCTGCCGACAAGCGTCGCGGTCGCGCCCCCGATACCGGCATCGATCTCATCGAAAACGAGCGTTTGCGCATCGGTGCCCCCTCCGAGCACCCCTTTAAGCGCCAGCATCACGCGCGATATCTCTCCCCCGCTGGCGATCTTGGCCAGCGGGCGCATCAGCGCGTTGGACGCGGGTCGATAGCGTATCTCGATCTGATCGGGACCACCGCGTGTGAACTGTTCGAAGGACAGCTCCTCGACGGCGATCTCGAATGTGGCATCCTCCATATCGAGTGAGACGACACCGGCGCGCAGTTCCTTGGCAAGCGCGCTCGCCGCTTCTACGCGCGTTTCATGCAGCGCCCCCGCGATCGATTCGAGTGCTTTGCGAGCCTGAGCAAGACGTTTATGTGCCTGTTCGAGCTCCTCATCGCTGTTCTCAGTGAGTGCCAGCAATGATCTGAGTCTCTCTCGCCGCTCGATCACCGCATCGAGCGAGGGACCGAACCTTCGCTTGAGCCCGTCAAGAGCGCCCAGACGGGTAAGGGCATCCTCGAGTTGCGTTCCGTCGTGGGATAGCGACTCACCGATATCGCGTAGGGCGATGCTCGCCTCGTCGATGTCGATCGAGACCGCATCGAGCAAGGATACGATCTGCGTGAGCCGCCCGTCGTATTGCGCGACCTCGACCAGCGCGTCATGCGCGGCGCCGACAAGGTCGACCGCGCTACTCTCTTTGTGAAGGTAGTTGCGTGCCAGCTGTATCGCCTCGGTCAACTCACCGGCGTGTTGGAGCGCCGGCAAGGCTTCTGCGAGCGCGTCATCCTCACCGGGCTGTGGGTCGATCCGCTCGATGTCGGCAAAAGCGACACGCCCATTTTCTATCTCTTCGGTACTTTTGTTGATCTGCTCGCTGAGCTCGATCAGATGAGCGGTCGCTTCCTGATAGTGCGCGAATGCGTCGAGGTATTCTGCCATAGGGGACTCGATCGTCTCTCCTGCCCATCTATCGAGCAGAGAGGCGTGGGTCGACGGACGCAACAGCGCCTGATGATCGTGTTGTCCGTGAAGATCGATGGTCGGTCCGAGCACCTCGGCCAGACGACCGACGGTGACCAGCTCGTCGTTGAGAGTGCATCGATTACGACCTGCCGCGCTGAACTGACGCGTTGCGAGTATCTCGTCGCCGTTCAGGTCGGAGAACTGTGCCTCGATGCGCGCACTCTCAGCCCCCGCCGCGATGAGCGAAGTGTCTGCGCGCTCACCGATGATCAGTTTGAGCGCGCTGAGCAAAACGGTCTTACCCGTCCCGGTCTCACCGGTAAAAACAGTCAGACCCGTACCTGGTTCGATCCACGCTTCCTTGATGAGCGCGATATCACGAATGTGGAGTTCGTCGAGCACGTGGGCCTTACCGGTCAGCGCTCAGAGAAGAAATTCTGGGCGACCGTATCATAGAACAGACGACTGTCCAGCTTGATAAGTTCGAGCTCGCAGGGCGAAGTCCTGATTTCGATCTTGGAGATCTTGGCTTCAGGCAACTCGAGCGATTTACCGTCGACCTCGATGATGATTTCGGAGCGGTACTCCTCGGGAAGCGTGATCGCAATCACATCATCGGGCGCGGTGACCATCGCACGCGCTGCAAGCGTGTGCGAAGCGAGCGGGACGACGACCATGCCGTCATATCCCGGCGAGACGATAGGACCTCCGGCAGACAGCGCATAGGCGGTCGATCCGGTCGCGGTCGCGATGATCAGGCCGTCTCCGCGGATGGTGAAGATATCGTGTCCGTTGATCGCCAAAGCGGTCGCGACGAGTTTGACATTTGCTCCACGTCCGATCATGACCTCGTTGAGCGCGATGGCACTGATCGGCTCGTCAAGGTCCGCAAAGTGAACGAGCAGGTCGATCAATGCGCGATCCTCCTTGTTGGCATCAGAGGTCAAAGCGTGATCGAGCGCCTTAATCAGGTCAGTCGAGGTCGCGCCCGACAAAAAGCCGAGCTTGCCGAAGTTTATCCCGATCAGCGGAGCTAATGAGCGCTCGAACAGATGGAATGCGCGCAGCATCGTACCGTCACCGCCGAGCGCGACGATCAGATCAGGCGCGAAGTCAGGCTCTTTCAACGAGAACGCATCGATGACCTGCGAGGCGAGACCCTGCCGGTCGAGATGTTCCTGTGCCTTCTTCGCGGCGTCGACCGCATCAGGCTGCAAGCTGTTTATCACAAGGGCTATATTCATGCATTGATTGTAGCATGTGCGAAAAGGGTGACAAAGGACCCGACCGTAATGAGGAACGACCTCCCGAAGCCCGATTCGGGAGGTCGTTCATGAGGTAGTCACGTTACGTTAGCTGGGTTCCCTGTTCTACCCTCGCTATTCCGGTGATCCTAGGCCGGAGCGCCGGCGACCCGTGCCGCATAACTCGTAGCCACTTTTGGCTCACGTGCCGTGCCCAGAGCGATCGCTCTCAAGCTGGCAAATAGCATCACGACTGGGTGAACGAGGAAAGCCAGTGCAGCCCCCAAAAGAATAATACTCTCAACGATACCGACTTCGGTTGCAAAACTGAGCATCTCTGCCACTCCTCTCCCATAAACTCCCGAGCTTCCATATCCCGCACCATCATTGGTGTGCGGTTTCCTGGTACCAGCTCTTCTGAGTGAGTCGTTTCAACCGCTCCAGATAGTGCTTCATCAATAGGGTAGCAGTAAGCGAGGGCGGTAACCGCTGCGGCTGGTGAGTGCACATATTGGCTCGTGAGCGGAAGTGTGTGGACCGTTCACGAGAAAAAAGGAACCACTGGGTATTCATGCCGGATCCGAGCGGTCCGGTCGGTGTGTGACTTGCGCGCAAGAGCAGTCCGTGGGATGCGGTGGTTTCAGTTGAGCGAGTCGCAGAGTTTTTGAGCGGTCGGAGTGGCGGCAAGACCTCCCAGAGCGGTCTCACGCAAACTCGTATCGATCGCAGAGCCGATCCGCGAAGCTGCGACGACCACCTCATCGAGCGGAATAGGAAACTCGACTCCCGCAAGCGCCATCTGGGCGGCCGAGAGTGCGACGGCCGACCCGGTCGCATTGCGTACCACGCAGGGTATCTCGACAAGTCCCGAGACCGGATCGCATACGAGACCGAGCAGTCCCTGCATCGCAAGAGCCGCCGCATTGCCGACCTGCTCGATCGACCCGCCGAGGATCGCGCAGATCGCCCCTGCCGTCATGGCGGCGGCAACACCGATCTCCGCCTGACATCCCCCGGCAGCACCGCTCAGCGTTGAGGTCGCCGCGAATACCTCTCCGATAGCTCCGGCGACCAGAAGGCCATCGACCAATCGATCGTCACCCAACCCATGCGCACCGGCGATCGCGAGCAGCGTGCCGGGCAGTACCCCGGCTGAGCCTGCGGTCGGTGCTGCTACGATGCGCCCCATGCTCGCGTTGACCTCTCCGGTCGCAAGCGATGCAGCCAATGCTTGGGCGAAGGTGTCATCGAGAACGATCGGTACATCTGAACTCTCTGTTATCGCATGGATCTTCGCGGAGTCCCCGCCGGTCAGACCGGTACGTGAATGCACTTCATGAGTGAAGGCATAATCGATGGCTCCGCGCATCTGCTCGAGCATCTCATGCATCGATGCCCGTATCTCATCAACGGTCTTCTCACCGGCATGTGCTTCATGCTCGGCGATGACATCTGCCACCGGCAGACCGGACCCGTTCACTTCATCTTTGAGTTGATCGAACGTCGAATATGCCACTTCGTACTCCTAGACCGGTGAGATGAACGTAACTGTCGAGATCTTCTTGAGATCAGCAAGGAGCTGCATCGTCTCGTCATCGGGAACTACGTCGGTTTTGATCAGCATCAGCGCGCGATGGCCACGTTTCTCGCGTGCGACCTGCATGTTAGCTATGTTGATGCGTTGTTTTGATAGGACCGAGGTGACCGCCGCGACCGCACCCGGTCTATCCTTATGGAATACGAGCAGTGCGGGCAACGTACCGGTGATCGCCACGTTATACCCATCGATGTGGGTCACCTTGATGTTGCCGCCACCGATCGAAGAGCCCTGTATCGTTCGCGTGTCTTTACCGCTTCCCAGGCAGAACCGAGCGGTGTTGGGATGGACGTCGAGCAGTTCGATATCTTCGAATGCATAGTGATGCCCCCGATCGCGTGCGATATCGGCAGCTCGAATGATATTGACATCGTCGACCCCCATGCCGAGCAATCCGGCGATCAACGCAAGTTTGGTACCATGCCCGTCGGCGGTCGCCTGCAGCGAACCATGCAGCCCGATGGTCGCATCGGTCGGTTCTTGCCCGTAGATATTGCGCGCCAACGCGCCGAGCCGTACCGCACCGGCGGTATGAGACGAGCTGGGTCCGACCATGACCGGACCGATGATATCGAATATGGAGTTTATCTTTGGCATGCCAGCATACTAGCATGCACACGCATATTTCGCTAGCGATGAGACAGTGGGGTCGGTTCCTTTTGTCCCGGTCTGGAACAGGGATCGGTCCTCAATGTCGCTCTACATAGTAAGAGACCCTCCCTAGTCTCCCGCAAGTGGATTTTCGAGAAGGTCTCTTTGAACTCATATAAGTTGTTACACCTATACAAGCCCCCCTGAAACCCTTTAAACAGGTATTTCACTGCTTCTCCGGTTCGCACCGGTCGGGTTTCGCCGAAAAAGTTCAAGTGACCTAAACGGTAAAACGAACCTCTCTGAGACTACCTCTTATCCCCTAAGGAATCCTCTGGTCGACTCTGAAAACTCTTTGTGCCTTTCGGCTCATAGAACTTTTCGGAATAGTCAGGATAGCACATCACTTTACAAAATACCAACATTTTTTTAGCCGGGAGTGGCCACACGGGAATTGAATGCTCTTCATCGGCCTTGGCACCTCGAGGATTGCCATGCGTGTGGTTCGAAATGCGGAGCGGAATCGCCCTCTAAAGAGTTTACTCTTTGCTGCAGAGCAGGAAAAACTCGGTGTTTCCACTCGCCCCTTTGATCGGTGAAGTGGCCGTCTTGCGAGTAACGAGCCCCGCGTCAGCGAGTTCTTCGCTCGTTCTACGGAGTACTCGCTCGTGCACGCGCGAGTCGAGCACGATGCCACCCTCGCCCACTTCGTCTCGTCTCGCTTCGAACTGCGGTTTGACAAGAAGTACGCAATTGCCCTCATCACTGACCAATCGCGCGATATCATGAGCCACTTGAGCCAGACCGATGAATGAAAGATCGGCAACGACCATATCGAAAGGAGCATCGAGATCTGCCATGTCGACATCGCGGATGTTGGTTCGATCGTGTACGTCGACGCGCGGGTCGATGCGGAGTTTGTGTGCGAGTTGACCATATCCGACATCGATCGCGCAGACACTTTGCGCACCGTGCTGCAGCAGACAGTCAGTAAATCCTCCGGTCGAAGCTCCCAAGTCGACGCAACGTAGGTCGGTCACATCGATATCGAATGCGTCGAGCGCTCCTTCAAGCTTGAGCCCTCCACGGCTCACATATTTCTTCGGTCGTTTGACGGTGAGCGGACTGTCAGGCGCAAGCAACATACCCGGTTTGTCGACCACTACCGAATTATCATTTCCAGCACGGACCTCGTCGGCCATGATCATGGCGACAGCTTCATGCTTATCGCGGGCAAGCCCTCTCTCTATCAGGAGTTCATCTACGCGCATATGGGACAAAAGGAACCGACCCTACTGTCACAGACGCTTGGCGATACGGCGAGCGAGGCTGACGCTATCGAGCTCGGCATCGGCGATTAGTTGATCCATAGAACCTTGGGTCGCGAACTTGTCGGGTATCGCGCACGTCAGGGTATCGATCTCGACGCCGTGCTTGGCGAACAACTCGAGGACCGCGGCGCCGAAGCCTCCGCATTCGGTATTCTCCTCGACGGTCACGATCAGATCGTGGTCCTCTGCCAGCTTAAGGAGGCCTTTTTCATCGAGTGGTTTGACCCACCGCGCATCGATCACGCTTGACTCGATCCCATCTTTCTTGAGCAGATCGGCGGCACCGATCGCTTGTGCGACCATGCGTCCGGCTGCCACGATCGCTACCTTTGCGTCATCGACCTTCTGGACCGGGCGCATCTTCGCGTACGCCCAAGGCTCCACGTCGCTATAAGCCGGTCTCTTCGCACCTTCTGCTTTGCCGCGCGGATAGCGCAGAGCGATCGGGCCTTCGGCTTCGACGGCAGTACGTAGCGCTCCAACAAGCTCCGCTTCGTTGCTGGGAGCCAGGATCTGCATCGTCGGGATCGACCGTAGGTAAGTCATATCGAACACACCATGGTGGGTCGGACCGTCATCTCCGACGAATCCGCCACGATCGAGCGCGAAGACCACATGCGCCTGTTGCAGCGCGACATCACCGATCAGTTGGTCGAAAGCGCGCTGGAGGAACGTTGAATAGATCGTACAGACCGGGATCTTGCCACCCAACGCCAGACCGGCACTGAAGCCGACGGTATGGCCCTCGGTGATTCCCAGATCCCAGAATCGATCGGGATAAGCATCGGCGAACTTGTCCAATCCGGTACCGCACGCCATCGCAGCGGTTATCGCGTGGACATCGGGTCGTGCCATTCCGAGCTCGACCATCGCTTGCGCGAAGACATCGGTATAGGTGGGTGGATCATCGGGATTCTTTTTCGCGACACCGGTCTTCTTATCGAAGCACCCGATCCCATGAAAGGACGTCGGATCGTTCTCGGCGGGCTCAAATCCCCTGCCCTTTTGGGTGACCGCGTGGATGACGACCGGCGCGCCACTCTCCTTGGCAGCGCGTACCGCTTGTTCGACCTGCAAGATGTCGTGACCGTCGATCGGACCGACGTAGGCGAGCCCGAGCTCCTCGAACATCATGCCGGGTACCACCAATTGCTTGACCGATTCTTTGGCACGCTTGCCGAGTTCGGCGATGCGTGTACCCAGATTCGAGCGTTCGAGACGCTCTTGGAAAACGTCGCGTGGCGTCGTATAGCGACGATCCAGTCGTAGCTGTCCCAGATAGGACGATATCGCACCGACGTTTCGGCTGATCGACATCTCGTTGTCGTTCAATACTACGATCATCGGTGTCTGGAGATGGCCGAGCGTGCTCAAAGCCTCCCATGCCATGCCACCGGCGATCGCGCCGTCGCCGATCACGCAGGCAACGATACCGGGTTCGTGGTTAGCCTGACGCGCCAGCGAGTAGCCCAGACTGATCGAGAGCGAGTCGGATGCATGGCCCGAACCGAATAGATCGTAGGGTGATTCGAACCGGTTGGGAAAACCAGACATCCCGCCATACGTGCGCAGGGTGTCGAAGTCATCACGACGACCGGTGATCAATTTATGGATATATGACTGATGACCTACGTCGAAGGTCACCATATCAGGAGGTGCGTCTAGGGCGCGATAGATCCCTAAGGTGAGCTCGACCACGCCGAGGTTCGGGGCAAGATGCCCGCCGGTGACCGAGGTCGTGTCAATGAGTTGATCACGTATCTCTTCGGAAAGCGTCGTCAACGCATCAAGGTTGAGCACCTTGAGGTCATTGGGGTTCTCGATCC
>WRDL01000032.1 GCA_009784095.1 Coriobacteriia bacterium
GATGTTTCCGGGATTTATGCGCAGTTTCGCTGCTCCACGTTGAGCAGCTGCTACTGCGAGCTTGTGATCGAAATGGATATCAGCGACCACCGGAAGAGGACTCCGCTTGACGATCTCGGCAAAACCGTCAAGAGAGCCTGCCGAGGGAATAGCGCAACGCACGATCTCACAGCCTGCGATAGCCAAGCGCTCAATTTGTGCGATCGTTCCATCTACATCCTTCGTCTTCGTGTTGGTCATCGATTGAACGACCGGTAGCGCGCCACCTCCAATTTGGACAGCACCTACTTGGACATCTTTTCTGCTCTTCATAGTCCCTCCGCTAAAAACGACTGATATCGTGATACATCAAATATGCCATAAGCGAGAAGAGAAGAGTAAAACCAAGAGCAGATAGAGCGATCGAGACGTTGAGCGGAAGAGGCTTGCGTCTGATCCTCTCGACGATCTCAAGGACGATCTTTCCTCCATCGAGAGGCGGTATCGGCAGCAAATTCATCAGACCAAGTGAAAGTGAGATCGTAGCGACGAGCCCCGCATATTCTATTGCACCGGCCCGTGCGGCTTCGGCAGCGAAAACAGCGATGCCGATCACACTTGCAGAATTATTGATCGACTCGGTAAAGCTGCCCGGTGTGAAGAAACCCGCGATTCCTTGAACGGTCAACCATAAGAAGGAGAATGACGTTTTGAACGCCTCAGTGACAGAGAGTGGTACTTGGACTAAATGAGGCGAGACACCGAGAAAAGCCGTGTCGTGATCGGGGTGCCTGGCGAGCGTGATCGAGGCGGTCTTGCTCAGACCTTCTGCTTCATAGACAAGTGTTACCGTATCCCCGACGTTGAACTGTTTGATCTTATCGGTGAGCTCTTCAAAACTCGCGACACTCTCTCCTTCGATACTAACGATCTTTGAGTTTTTGGGGATACCTGCCAGCATGGCGGGAGCATCGGGCAATGGATCGACGTAGCCGATATCCTGGAACATCCCCCACCCTGCCAATACGATAGTGAATACCATAAGCGCAGCGGCTATATTGAATACGATGCCGCTGAGTAGGATCGCTATGCGCTTCCAAGCAGGGATCGTCAAATAGGAATGAGCCTGTGCCGTCTCGATTAGCTTGTCTGGATCTTCAGCGGCTTCTTGAGGATAGAGGGCACTAACGGTTCCTGATTTGTCATCGGTGACCGCTTGGAGATCCTTGAGAGCGACTATGATCGCGAACATCTTATTCTCATCATAGTTGAAATGCTCTGCGAGCTGTGCGGTAGTGATCTTTTGCTTTGCGGTGATGTAAGAAAGGACCGGTCCAATCAGTGCATTGTGCTGATCACCTTCCATGCCGACTACTTTGACATAACCCCCAAGAGGGATCGCGGTTATCCCGTAAAGGGTGTCTTTACGCTTCCAGGTAAATCGGGGGCCGGGAAGCCCGATCATGAATTCGCGGACACGGATGCCGAACGCACGTGCCGCGAAATAATGGCCGCCTTCGTGGATCAAGACCAGCACTGAAAGTGTTACGATGCCCCAAAAGAGAGCCGATAGACCGAGCGACATTGCTGAGCCCCTAAGTTCCTTTCTCCTAAAACGATCGTCAGAGTCTCCGAGGATCGCTCAACACAGTCGCACCCCTTATGGAGCAACTGCTTCTTGTTGCTCTATTGTATGCGAGAACTCAAAAGGGCACTAAAACGACATAGAATCTCAAGATAAAGACCGGTCATCCAAATTCAGTCGATGAAATGAGCACAATAGCTCTTGCGGTGAAGAGTACTAAGACCTATCTCACGAAGAGCATCTCGATGTTTGAGAGTACCGTATCCCTTATTCTGAGCAATATCATAGCGATCATACTCCTCGAAATCTGAAGCAAGATACATCATCAACTCGTCACGAGCGACTTTTGCGAGGATCGATGCAGCCGCGATGCATGCGACCGTTGCATCTCCTTTGATAAGGTAGTCCTCATTCTTTCCCAATGTCTCTTTATAAGGTGTTCCGTCAATAAGGATCCTGTCGGGAGCAAGAGAGAGTTTCTCGATGCACTCGAGTTGTGCCTGCTGTAGCGCGGTGACGATCCCGAGCTCGTCGATCACTCTGTTCGAGCGATGCGCTATGGAATACGCAAGTGCACGATCGCGTATCGCTTGTGCGACGAGTGCTCGCTTTTCGTGGCTGCTGAATTTCTTGCTGTCCTTTATATCTTCGATGGGATTTGATTCGTCGAGTATGCATGCCGCGACCGTGACCGGACCGGCAAGGGATCCGTACCCGACCTCGTCAATGCCGACAATGAACGCATGACCCAGCCGATGATAGTGTCGCTCGATCGAAAAGAGATCGTCGCTGCTACTCGGAATCAGAGGATCTCTCAATATCTTCATTTGGACTGTTCCACGGATGGAGAATTTCAAGTACTCCCGTTGTCTCACCGGTCAAGGCATTGTCCTTGTTGAATTTTATGAGTGAGGTTGCGAACAACAGATGAAAGGCGCTGTTGACAAGTGCGCCTAATAAACTCACGATGATCATCAAAACAAAGAGTCCCATTAGCAAGATATACGATTGAGGGAACAGGAGGGCGACCACGTTATGAAAAGTGGAGTTGAACAAAAGTGACGATATCGAGCTTGCGTTACTGAAAAGTTGCGAGACGCTCAGTAAAGCAATCGCGAAACTCGCGATCGTAATGATCAGGCTCAGGCGACCTGAAGAGCTGCCCTGTGCATATGCTTTCATGACCTTATTGATCAATTGGATCAGTAACACACGATAGACGATACCGACTGCGAAACCGGCAAGGAGCACAAAAGCGATGATAAGGAATGATCCGATAAGGACACCGGTCTCAGGACCGATGGTCGTCTGGAAGAACTCGCTGAGAATCGTGAACCAAAGGACTGCCGTTGAGACGAGTACCGATATCAACACGAGTATTTGAAGGAGAACTCCCCAAACGAGTCCGAGACGGATGCGTTCGAATCCTCGCAGTAGCACCCCGTTCTCATCATGCGATGAATGGTAGACAGTCCAAAGACCAAGCGCAATTAAGACAAACGGCGGAACACCTAAAAGAAGAAGAACAGATGCGCTCCCCCCGATAATGAGGAGCGTATTTTGTTCAAAGTGTTCTGAGGATCCGACCAAGACAAGAGACAGGAATACGAGTGCTTGCGCAATGCCGAGGACCACATGGACAGAGAACAAAGTCGTCATCCACATAAATGTCTTATCGGAGAAAAAAGATCTTATATGGCTGCGAAAACCGTCTGTACGATCAATGCTCTCGGTCACTTCAGATGATTTTGAGCTTATACCCGTGAATGCCATACCAGAAGTATCAGGCATCTATTTGCCCAGCCGTCGCGAACCGGGAGAGTAGATATCGACACCCTCCTTACAAAGATCGCAATCCTCGGAATCCCAGGAAGCGACATCAAGTATGAGAAGTGGATAGAGGGCTTCCTCGAACTTGTGCTCTTGTCCACGATCGATCAGCGAAACTACGCCGACGACTTCTCCCCCATGATCTTGGACTACCTCGATGACCTCGGCAACGCTTCCCCCGGTCGTGATCACATCTTCGGCAACCAAGACCTTCTCGCCCGTGTCGATCTCGAATGCGCGCCGTAGAGTCATGATACCGTTCTGACGCTCGGCAAATATGAAACGTTTTCCCAAAGCTTGGGCGAGTGCATATCCGAAGACAAGCCCCCCGACCGCCGGAGCGATAACGGTATCACAGGTGAGTTCCTTAGGGAGGCGTGCGACCGCTTCTGTCGCAAGCTTGTTCGTCAGATCGGGATACTCACAAACGCGCGCGCATTGCACGTAGGTGTCACTGTGGAGTCCACTTGTGAGCTGGAAGTGCCCGCTTCGGATCGCGTGAGTGTCTTGAAGGATCCGTTCTACCTCTTTGTCGGTCAAGCTCATCGCCTTTCCTTTCATCTAGATCCGTTGCTCAAGTTCTTTTCTCAGGTCGAACACCGCCGAGTAATTAGCAAACACATACAGAGTCTTCCCTGCCCCGTTGAGCGCCTTGTGCAGTCCCTCTGCAGGATTGTCGACGAGTCGGATCCTGCTCCATTTGACCCCCGAGTTTCGAATACGCTCAGCCATTTCCTCGCGACACTCTCCTCCGACGTAGATATTTATGGGGCCTTCCTTCTCCCAGCGCTCGAACTCGATTTCCCTATACCAACTGATATCGACTCCATCAGCCACCTCGTTATTGGTGACCAGATAGACGTCGAAGGTTCCGGGACCCACGTCGGCGCTCTCCATACTGCGATTGAAACCGGCAGGGTTCTTGGCCATATTCAAAATG
The DNA here is from genome assembly GCA_009784095.1 of Coriobacteriia bacterium. Classification (GTDB taxonomy): domain Bacteria; phylum Actinomycetota; class Coriobacteriia; order WRKU01; family WRKU01; genus WRDL01. The sequence goes on from WRDL01000032.1 coordinate 4,335, forward strand.
ACCGGTTTATCCTCGATCATGAAACGTTCCATGCGTCCCGGTTGCGTATGGTAACCCTTAAGTGTCTTCGCGCATTGCTCCAGACTCACTCCTTCGCTGGTCGCTACCGCAATCGCTGCAAGGATATTCGAGACATTGTATCGACCTCTTATATTTGTCACGATATGCGCTTCTTGCTCCGGTGTGTGAGCAATGAAAGAGAGCGTCTCCTCTTCGGTGATCTCGGATGCATGGTATGCTGCCAGCGATTCGGTACTGAAGAACACCGTCTTTTGTGAAACAGACTCAGAGAGCTTGGCCGAGTCAGGATTGTCCTGGTTCAAGATCAGGACGGTGTCAGGTGAGATGGCGTGCTTGAGCGCGCGCGCGATCGTATTCCTGACTTGGTCTACCCCGCCCAAGCGATCTTCCTGATCGGAAAAAAGGTTCGTGACCACGAAGTACTTCTGCGTCAGCTCAGCGCATAATTGCACGGTATAGAGCTCATCGGACTCGAGCACGGCGTAATCGACTTCAAGCTTTCCGGACAAAGGTGCCTCCAATAAGAATGCGGTCACCACGCCGTTATACATATTGGCGCCTTCGCGATTGCTGATGACACGATACCCAGCATCTTCGAGAAGGGCGCGACAGGTGTTCGCCGTGGTCGTTTTCCCATTCGTACCCGTGACCACTATTATTCCGCGTTTCACCTCGCCCGCCAGCTTGCGCAGAATATTTCGATCGAGTTTTGTGACGATCATACCCGGAAGACTGGTCCCGGAATTTCCGGCAAGCCGTGTGATCGCTGCTACAAAGCGAGCTATCAGGATCGCTATGGTACGCATCGAGTGTCCTTCCCTACTCTTCTCGCGCGAGAGATCTCTGAGAGCACCTCTTGAGCTGCGATTTGGGGGTTCTTGTGACCGGTTATGGGTCTTCCCACCACGAGGTGGGTCGCCCCGCTTGAGATCGCCTCAAAAGGCGTCACAATACGTGCCTGGTCGTCGCTTGAAGCCCATTTCGGGCGCACGCCGGGAGTTACGATCGCAGGTCCAACTCCGATTGCCTCTCTGACCGTCGAAGCCTCTTGAGCAGAGCACACGATCCCATCCGCACCACTCTCGACAGCAAGCTTCGCAAGGTGCTTCACTTGTTCGAGAGCGGAACTCTCTACACCGATCTGTTCGAGCACTTCATCGGTCATGCTCGTCAGAACGGTCACTGCGAGTATTATCGGTGGTCCAACACCGGCATCTTTCGCGCCGTTAACCGATCCACGCTTGGCAGCGCGGATCATGTCCGGACCTCCTGATGCGTGAACAGTGAGCATGCCTACTCCCAGCTTTCCAAGAATAGCAGCAGCACTCTCAACTTGATGAGGGATATCATGCAGCTTCAGGTCGAGAAAGACGCGATAACCCATTGCGAGGAACTTCTCGATGATATGGGGGTCTTGCGCGTAAAAAAGGGTCATTCCGACCTTCACCCAATCAGCGGCACCCTGACATGCCTGAGCCCAGTCCATTGCTTGGTCGATCGTACCGTCGAGCGCGATGATCAATGCTTCTGAGGGGTTTTTCACGTCACTTATCCTTTCAGCGCTGAGGTCAGATCGCTCGCACGATCGAAACCCTGCGCTCTTCCATAGGATTCTATACGTTCTATACACTGAGTCGTCAGTGTCGGATCCAAGAAATTCCCGGTCCCGATCGCAACAGCGTTCGCTCCGGCAAGCATGAATTCTATCGCGTCATCGGGGCAGGCGATCCCACCCATACCGATCACCGGTATGCCGATCGCTTGTGAAGCAGCATATACCATGCGGAGCGCGATCGGTTTTATGGCAGGACCGGAGAGACCCGCTACTTTCCTTTCTACACGAAAGACCCGGCGCTCGATGTCTAGCGAAGTCGCCAGAACCGTATTGATAAGCGATACCCCGTCGGCGCCAGCGTGCTCGCAGGCGCATGCGATCTCAGCGATGTCGGTGACATTGGGCGTGAGCTTCATTATGATCGGACGCGTGGTCCTCGCACGGCATGCGGCGGTAACTTCAAATGATTGGTCGGCGCTCACACCAAATGCGAGACCTCCCTTGTCGACATTGGGACATGAGATATTGATCTCATAGGCAGCCACATCAGGCTCACTCTCAAGCCTATCGATCACCTCGACGTAATCGTCTACCGTATGGCCGGATACGTTGACGATAATCGTGGCTTGTGGAGCGTGAACTCTGAGCCAGGTAAGGTCGTGTGAGCAGAACGCCTCAACACCGGGGTTCTGCAGACCTATCGAGTTGAGCATTCCGCTTGCTGTCTCAATGATGCGTCTTCCGTCATTTCCCGTCCAAGGAACAGCGGACACTCCCTTGGTCACGATCGCCCCCAGAGATCCGAGGTCGACGAAATCGGCATATTCCTTTCCCGATCCGAAGGTACCCGATGCGACGGTGACCGGGTTGCGCATCACAAGCGACCCGATCTTGACACTCATATCAAACTCTTGAGGTGACGGCGTCATCCCACATCACCTCCGTCGCATTGAAGACAGGACCATCGGCGCAAACACGTTTCAGACCCTCGGTAGTGGGTATTACACAACCCAGACAGGCTCCGATGCCACAGGCCATTCGGCGCTCGAACGAGACGAACGTTTCGATCCCCGCTTCCAGTGTGATCTTACTGACCGCTTGTTGCATGACCTCAGGACCGCAAATATAGACTCGATCGTATTCCTTCTCAGCGATCGCTTCCTTGACAAGTTCGGTCACCAGTCCGTGATATCCAAAGCTTCCATCATCGGTCGCGAATCGAATATCGCGCTCAACATCCTTGTGGTCATCGCGAACGAGAAGACGTTCAGCGTTTTGACCACCCTGGATGATGGTGACCGGTATGCTCTTATCCCTGAAGTAGTGAGCAAGTTTGCCCAACGGAGCAATACCGAGCCCTCCGCCGACCAACAACGGTGCTTTGACGCCTTCGTCGATCGGCCATTCTCTTCCCAGGGGTCCCAAGACGTCCATCGAATTGTCACCTATAGGTTTTTCAGCGAGCAGACTCGTGCCTTTACCTACCACCGCATAGAGGATATGGATCTCGCCGTTATCGGCCTGGCAGACAGAGAGAGGTCTGCGCAACAGGGTATCACCTCCGTTGATCCTCAGATGAACGAATTGACCGCCCTCGATGGCTTCAGCGACCTGAGGTGATCTCAAGTGAAGACGGAACACACCAGGCGCGATCTGATAGTTGACAAGGACCTCGACCGCCTCCTTTTGCGGAGCTCCTTCTTTCGCTGTCCTCATTACGACGGATCCTTCAAAGCATGGTCGAAGTCTTGAAGAGCACACACATCAAGGCGTCCATCGCGGACTGCCTCGATCGCCTGGACGATCGCGACCGCAGCCGGGATCGTCGTGACATTCGTGATCGAGTTACGTACCGCAGCGCTACGAATGTGGTAACCGTCACTGCGTGTCTCTGAACCGAACGGTGTATTGATGACCAATGCGATCTCACCGTTGGTCATCGCATCGACGATATTGGGACGTCCCTCATATTTTTTCAATATGATCTCGCACGGGATGCCGGCAGCTTGTATCGCCTTGGCCGTTCCCCTGGTCGAGACGACCTCGAATCCCATGTCGTGAAGTTGTTTGGCCAAGGGAACTATCGTACGTTTATCCTTATCACTCACACTGATGAACGCTTTTCCTTCAATCGGGAGTGAATAGTCGATCGCGAGCTGTGATTTTGCGAACGCAGCAGGAAAGTCAGGAGCACTCCCCATTACCTCGCCGGTCGACTTCATCTCAGGTCCCAGTACTGAATCGGTACCGGGAAATCTTCCGAAGGGAAGGACCGCTTCTTTCACGCAATAGCGCGAAAGCTCTTGCGAAGCTTGTGGCAGATCCATATCGGAGAGTTTTTCCCCTGCCATGACCTGTGCGGCTACCTTTGCCAGTGGCACTCCGGTCGCCTTCGAGACGAACGGGACGGTTCGTGATGCGCGAGGATTGACTTCGATGACATAGACCACGCCATCTTTTACTGCATACTGGACATTCATCAACCCTATGACACCCAATCTGAGTGCAAGTCTTTGTGTGTGATCGACTATGGTATCGAGTGTTTCAGACGAGAGTGAGAACGCGGGAATACAGCACGCACTGTCTCCGCTGTGGATACCTGCCTCCTCGATATGCTCCATGATGCCGCCGACATAGACGTCAACACCGTCAGAGACCGCGTCAACATCGACTTCGACCGCACCTTCCAAGAATCGGTCGAGCAATACCGGGTGATCGGGAGTGATCAGAGCAGCTTTCGACATATACTTCTCAAGATATGGTTCGTTATATGCGATGACCATACCGCGTCCACCCAGAACGTAGCTCGGACGGACGAGCAGTGGATATCCGATGGTCTGAGCTACCTCTTTGGCCTCATCGACGCTGAACGCGGTGCCTGCCGCAGGATAGGCGATCTCGAGTTCGTCGAGGATCTTAGTGAAGCGACGTCGATCCTCCGCAAGATCGATCGCCTCAGGTTGTGTTCCAAGGATCGGTACTCCTGTCTTCTCGAGATCGTTAGCGAGTTTGAGAGGGGTCTGCCCACCGAACGTCACGACTACGCCTTGCGGACGTTCGACATCGACCACATCCATCACGTCCTCATAGGTCAACGGCTCGAAATACAGGCGATCGGAGGTATCGTAGTCAGTCGAGACCGTTTCGGGGTTGCAGTTGATCATCACCGTCTCATAACCCATATCGGAGAGGGCATAGGCTGCGTGCACGCAACAGTAGTCGAATTCGATCCCCTGCCCGATCCGGTTGGGTCCGGCACCCAGTATAATGATCCGCGGTTTTTGCGCGGGGGTGAATTCGCTCAGTGATTCGTAGGTCTTATAGAAATACGATGTCGAGACTTCATAGCGTCCCGAGCAGGTGTCGACCTTACGAAATACCGGTATGACCCCCAGTGCCTTGCGAACAGCCCGCACACTGGCCTCGGTCGATCCGGTCAGGTACGCGATCTGGATGTCGCTCAACCCAAGCCTCTTCGCTTTCCATAGCTCATCCTTGGTCAGTGTCCCCAACTCGCGGTCTTTGAGGACGCCTTCTTGCGCGATGACTTCTTCGATGCGACCTAAGAACCACGGGTCTACCGCGGTCAGATCGAAGAGCTGATCGACGGTGTAACCACGTCGGAACGCCTCGGCGATATAAAAGATGCGATCCTCGTTAGGGACCGAGAGCTTCTCGTCGAAGTGATGCTCAACGAAGTTATCCTTTCCATCAGAACCCAAGCCTCCGCGCCCATTCTCAAGCGCCCGCATCGCTTTGCCGAGTGCCTCAGAGAACGTCGAGCCGATCGCCATGACCTCACCTACGCTCTTCATACGTGTGGTAAGTGTCTCATCGGTCCCTTGGAATTTTTCGAAAGCCCATCTGGGTACTTTGACCACCGTGTAATCGACACTGGGTGATTCGTTCGCCGAAGTGGTGCCCGTCATCTCATTGTCGAGCTCGTCGAGCGTGTATCCGACCGCCATCTTCGCGCTGATCTTCGCAATGGGATAGCCAGTCGCTTTGGACGCAAGTGCGCTTGAGCGCGAGACACGCGGGTTCATCTCGATGACGAGTAGTTCGCCATCCTTGGGATTTATTGCAAATTGGATGTTGCTGCCGCCACTTCGCACACCGATCTCTTCGAGTATCCTAAACGATGCGTCGACGACAGCGTCGTATTCCGGCTTTGTCAGGGTCTGTGCAGGAGCGACTGTGATCGAGTCTCCCGTGTGGATCCCCATCGCGTCGAAGTTCTCGATCGAGCAGACGATGATCGCGTTATCGGCACTATCGCGCATCGCTTCGATCTCGATCTCCTTCCAGCCCTCGACACTTTGCTCCATCAAGACCTCGCTGATCGGCGAGAGAGCGAGCCCGAGTCCCATAATGTCGAGAAGCTCATCTTTGTTGTAGGCGATACCCCCGCCCGCTCCACCCATAGTGAACGAGGGACGGCAAACGATCGGAAAGCCGATCTCTTCTTGTATCTCAAGAGCATCCTCGATCGAATACGCATAGCGCGCTTTTGGCATAGACAGACCGATGCGTTCCATCGCATCAGCGAAGAGCTTTCGATCTTCGCCGCGTTTGATGGTATCTGCGTCCACACCGATCAGCTCGACACCATATTTTTCGAGCATACCTGACTCAGCGCAGGCGACCGCACTGTTCAATCCGATCTGTCCACCCATAGTCCCGATCAGCGCATCAGGACGCTCTTTTGCGATCACCCGCTCAATGAATTCGGGTGTGATCGGCTCGATATAGGTACGCGACGCCATCTCAGGGTCGGTCATGATCGTTGCCGGATTACTGTTGATCAAGACGACTTCGTAGCCGTCTTCCCGCAGTGACTTACATGCCTGCGCGCCACTGTAGTCGAACTCACATGCCTGCCCGATCACGATCGGACCCGAGCCGATGATCATTATCTTTTTTATATCATCTCTGCGAGGCATCTATATCGCCTCCTTTTCCATCAACTCTATTCGTCCGGTGCTTCCGGGATTGTCACGTAGGTATAAGGTGACCGCACGGGTATCGACCCCATCGAGGGTCGCTATCCCGCGCTCCTCTAGAAACTGCGGTAACGATTTCTCGCTCCGATAATTCGAGGGCTCATAGCACATCTCTCTTACGATGAGACCCGTGATCGGGACCTCATCACTGGTCGAGTCTTCGCTGTTGACCCCATAGTTACCGATCTGTGGCATCGTCATCACGAGGATCTTTGAGGAGTATTTCGGATCGGTGATGATCTCTTGATACCCCACGACATCGGTCTTGAATTCAACGACACCCGAAGCCTCGCGTGGCGTACCACATGACCATCCCTCGAAAGCGGTACCATCCTCGAACACTAAGCGTGCTGGCGATCTGAAGTCCGTCACCACGTCACCTCCCCTTCTCGTAAAGCCCAATAGCCACCGACCAACACATCGGTGGCACATCCCTTTGCCTTTTGTCCCAAGAATGCGCTATTCTTCGATCTTCCCTGGAAATAGTCCAGTGTGAACTCCACCTCACGATCGAGATCGAGGATCGTAAGATCCGCAACACTACCCTTTTGCAGACTCACATCGGCCAAACGCAACGCTTCACGTGGTCCATATGAGAGTCGCTCGATAAGATCTTCCAGTGTGATCGCATTGGTCGAGACCAATCGGTCGAGCATAAGAGGTACGGTGGTCTCCAATCCGATAGTCCCGTAAGAAGCGAGATCGAACTCTCGATCCTTCTCATGGGGGGCATGCGGAGCATGATCGCTCGCTATGCAATCTATCGTCCCGTCCTTGAGGGCCCCGATAAGCGCTGTTCGGTCGCTCTCACTTCGAAGGGGCGGATTCATCTTAAGCATCGTATCGAAAGAATCATCAAGCGCTTCATCGATCAGAAGCAGATGATGTGGTGTGACCTCACAGGATACCTCGACGCCTGCGTACTTCGCTTCTTTTATGACTTCGACGGTCTCTTGCGAAGAGATATGACAGATATGTATCGGGCATCCGGTCAATGATGCGAGTGCGATATCACGCGCTACTGCTAAGGATTCCGCGAGTGAGGGTGATCCCTTCATTCCGAGACGGGTCGACACCTCACCTTCGTGAACGCAAGCATCTCCGACGAGAGATTCATCCTCACAGTGCAAGACGAGCGGAACATCGAATGTCGATGCATACTCCATCGCCGTTCTGGTCATCTTGCTACTCTGCAGACCGTGCCCGTCATCGCTGAACGCGATCGTGCCGGCAGCGAGCATGTCCGCCATCTCGGCGAGACGCTTTCCTTTCTGACCCTGCGTGATCGCTCCGTATTGGAACACTCGACAGTGCGCTTCTTCCTCGGCACGACTCATCACTGATTCGACCGTTGCGCCGGTGTCGATGACCGGATCGGTATTGGGCATCGCGCACACGGCCGTGAATCCCCCGTGCACCGCAGCGCGCGTACCACTCTCGATGGTCTCCTTGTATTCATAACCCGGTTCCCTTAGATGTACGTGCATATCGACAAAGCCGGGGACGATGACCCTATCCTTCAAGTCGACCGTGTCCCCCTTATCCATCTTGAGGTTCTTGCCGACCTCGACTATCTGGCCATCACGGATCAGGAGGTCGGCGACCTCGTCTATGGGGATGCGCGGATCGACCAGTCGTGCTCCTTTAAGCAGCAGTGCCATTTTTATCACCACCCATCATGAGATACATGATCGCCATTCGAATCGCGACTCCTGCACTGACTTGATCGAGTACCACGCATCGGGGATCATCGGCAACATCAGCAGATATCTCGATACCGCGATTCATCGGTCCGGGGTGCAGAACGATTGCCTCATTTGAGAGCGTATCCATACGAGTACGGTTCATTCCGTAGAGCATTGCGTACTCGCGCATGCTCGGGATCGCGGTACCGTCGGCGCGCTCCCCCTGGATGCGCAACA
>WRDL01000033.1 GCA_009784095.1 Coriobacteriia bacterium
GGCTCAGGCCTTCCTTTCTTTGAGAAGTTCAAAGGGGCCGACGGAGAGAATCAAGGATGGCGCTGGTTGATGATCATCCTCGGCATCATCGCGATACCGGTGGCGCTCGGCATTCTGTGGTGGGTCATCAGCGCACTACGTTAGTTCCCTCAACGGTGAGAGAGTACTATCTTCTCGAGACGCGCGTCCAGCTCGCGCGCACAGACGCAATCAGGGTCGGAGAACGTGAGTTGATTCTCGATGATAAAGCGTTCCAGTCTATCGATATCACCATACTCTACGGTCCACACCAATGAGCCGTCCTCTTGCTGTTCAAGCGTACCTTTGTCACGAGTGATCGCTTTCGCGTGCGCAGCCTGATCAGGCTCGATCACGAGAGTGACCGTATCCGTTGAGGTGGTGCCGCTGAGCGCGAACGGCAGCGCGATGTGCTCGGAGATATCGAAATCATCAGGGAACTCGAACGTTTCATTCATCAGATCCGCATCCACGATACGGCTCAGCGCGAAATAGCGCAACGCATCGGAGTTCGAGTCGTGGCCGATCACATACCAACGACCTTCGACGAAACTGAGACCATAAGGCGAGAGTGTCCGCCGGCTCTTCTCATCCCTTTGGTTCTCATAGGTCAGATCCACCTTATGGGACTGCAGTATCGCCATGAGCATAAGCTCAGCGAAACGTGATTGCGCTTCAGGAAGTTCATCGGGAAGGCGGTTGCTGATCGCCGCGATCATATCATCTCCGTACATGGTGGACCACAGATTGGTGAGGCGTAGATGCGCGAGGCGCAGATCGCGCGGCAAGGGAAATAGCGGGTCGTTGATGAAACCGGTAAGTGCCAAATAGAGGAATGCGCTCGTCGACTCGTCGAGCTCAAGAGCGAAATCGCTACGCGCGAAACTGGATTTCGGATCGATGAGATAGCCGGTGCCGCGCGCATCCTCGACGTGGATGATGTGGATGCCCAGGTCCTTGAGCAGGGCCCGATCCCGTTTGAACGCGGTCTTGAACCACTCCTGCTCCTGCTTTGCAGTGCGCTGCGTGTTCTTCTTCTTACGACCGTCATCGCGATAGATCCTCTGCTCGATCAGATCGATACTGATCGGATAGCGTTTATCGACCAACGCCGCATAGAGAGCGAACGCTCGTTGCATATTCGACCACCGCCTCTCGCACTTCTTTTGGACCGAGCGCCTCGACGTCACCGAGGGAGGCGACGATACGTGCAGCGATCCACTCCGGAGTGGTGTAGGGAAGTTCGATGGTAAGTCCGGGTCTGGTGGTGCCGATCACCCGCGCGCCCGCCCAATCATAGGGGTTGAACGAAGTCGAATCGTCGAAATGTAGACGAGCGGTATAAGGCGCACCCTCAAGGTCGGGGTAGGCTTGATCGACCGTCTCCGCATAGGGATGCGATGCCGGTAGGTGGGTAAGTAATGTCGCGCCCTTGATACGATCGATCCGAAACATGCGCGGCATATCGCGAAGGTGACACCAGCCGTATATATAGTACTTATCCTTTTCGCTCAATATCAGCCAGGGCTCTATGACGCGTGCGGTCGAGCCCCACATGATCTCGACGCAACAACCGTCGAGCACTCCTTGTGCCAGGACCTCCATGGTCTTGGTCGTGTATCGAGGCTGGGTGACATCGATTATGCGTGAAAGGTGCTCGATCGCGACGTCGGTCGTGACCCCATCGCAAAGTGCGCGCATACACTCGTCATCCCAGGGAACTCCCAGCATTCTTAGCGCAACGATCGCGGCGATCGTCTGCATACGATCCAGTCTGATGGGGTGAGCGGTCGAAAAACTGAACGAATCATGCAGGAGGATCCCGCTCTCATCGAGTTCGATCGGCAGGATCGACTCACCCAGACCGGCGAGATTGGGCACCGTGATCTTGCAGAGCTCCTCTGTCAACTTCTTTGCCTGAGCAACGCTGCAGCCGACCATTTCGGCGATCTCCTCAAAGGAATAATGGCGGTCGTGCTCGATGCCAGAGATCAGAGAGATCAACGTATTGAGATATGTCAGTTTCGTCCACATTGCTACTTCTCAAATATCAATTCGATAATTGCTATAATAGATAGCCATGAATACGGACAATGATAACATGCCGACTTTGCCAAGCGAGCACCGGCGCCGTCAGAAAAAACCAAAATTGAACGCAGGACTCCTCATAATCGGGGCGATCATACTATTGCTTCTTGTAGGAGTCGGCGGATATGCCTACTGGTCGTACTATACGACGACGACCGATTATCGTATCGAGCAGGCGTTCGGACTGATCGATCAAGCCGACGAAAAACTCCACGCGATCAACGTCGTCATCGATTCAGATATCACCGATAAGACAGCCGATCAAGTCAACAAGGTGAGTGAGACGATCGAGCCGACGCGCGATTTTCTTCGTGAAGCAGCAGACTACATCAAGCGCGCTCAAGAACACGCGACCGAGGATGAGCTCGAACGACTCGTATCGATCCAAGAATCGATCGCGTTGCGCGGACAATTGCTCGGGCTTATCCCCGATCTGCTCGATGTGACCGAACAATCCGCGACCGCACTGCAGGGCGTCAATACCGGATGGGAAAAACTTGTCGAAGCGACGCAATCGGCGACAGCGGCAAAAGAGGCGTTCGACAAACAGGACAAGGCGGGCATGCTCGAGTCAGTCAAACAGAACAACGAGGCTCTATCAGCACTCGCACGTGCACGCGTAGAGTTCAACGATGCCGAGCGTACACTTGAGGGACTCTCATTCGAGATCTATATCACCTATATCGACATTCGAGAACAGATGGCTCAAGCAGCGATCAAGGCAGCGAACGACTGGACGAGCGGGGATGAGACCGCGCTCAAGATCGATCTCAAGAGCTATGGTGGTCTCCTTGAGCAAGCGACCACGATGGAGGAGTACGATCTCATACCTCCCGCCGACCTTGTCGCCGCGCGCTATCATGAACTCGTCGGAGCGAAAAGCGCGGAATATTTTGATATTCGCGAACAGATACTCACACTAGATAACAAGGTGCGCTAAACTAAAAAGAAGCGTTGCGGTCCTGCGGGTTTTCTTGGTGCACGAGGTATTGAGCTAAGATCGCTGAATCCGCAAAGAATCGCAGAAAGCCGCCACGATGTCGCGCAATTCACGTGACAGCGTATATGTCGAAATACGAAGTGTTCGAGTGATGGAGGATCAGATGACCCCGCACGAATTGGTAGTCGATATCACTGAGCGATTTGGAGCGCGCGCCACCACCTCTGCCTCGGAGCGTCATGCCGCTGAATGGTTCGCCCAGCAATGCGACCAGTATGGACTCAGGGTCGAGGTCCAAGAGTTCGACACTCCACGTAGTTCCGGGTTCGGGCAAGCGATCCTCTACTTTTTGCCGCTCATCCCCATCCTAGCTTCTCGATTTACTCAAGAGATCACTGCTATGAATTGGGTGTGGATCGTTCTGCTTTTGGTGAGTATCGTTCTGCTCGCCCTCCAGTTGCAGGGTCGCGGTATTCTCAATCGCATACTGCCGAAAGGCCCGAGCCAGAACGTGATCTCGCGCTGCAACACCACCTCTGCCGGCGAGAAACAGCGCAAAGTGGTGTTCGTCTCACACCTGGATACCCCACTCGTGTCACCGCTTAACACTGAATCGACCGCTCGACTTCACCGTCGTTTGACGGACTATACATTCTACTATTTACTGGCCGCACTACCGATTTTGGTGTTTTTGGCGTTCGATTTCGATTTTATGGAATTCACTCTTTTCGACGTTGCGATCGACCTCCAGTTATGGTTGTGGGTACTTCTCGCCGTACTCAGCGTGATACCGGCGATCCTGGGATTGGACGCTCTTTTGATGGCGCTCTTACACAAGCAATCGCCCGGAGCTAACGATAGTGCCTCGGGTCTGGCGGTGCTCCTCTCGGTGATCGATTCGGTCGCGCGTGAGCGTGGCGGCTCGTTCGAACCGTTCGAATCGGCAGCAGCAAGTGCGATCTCTCCGGCGCCCGACGAGCAGCTTCGACAAGCCTCCGACCTTGAGCAACCCGGCCTTACCGACTGGCTCGAACTTGACGATATGTTCGACGCACGCAACGCCGGCTCGAACATCGGTAACTGGGAGAACTTCGACTCCACTACCGCCGGCATCGATCCGGCCACGGCTGCAGCCAGCGCACGTTCGCAGGTGACTCAGCCAATGCGCTCAATTACCGGCACTATGACAAATACCAGTACAGGGCATGGATTTGAGGGTTTTTCAGCCATGCTGGAGGGCAAGGAAGTATGGTTCGTCGCGACCGGCGCACGTCACGCTGACGCCTCAGGAATGCAAGCGCTCCTGTTCGAGTACGGCGAGGAACTGCGTGATGCGCTCATCGTCAACTTCGAGTCGGTCGGGCTCGGTAACCTCCATTGGTATGCGCGTGAAGCGGCTCCCCTGACCGTTTCGATCAGCTCGCGTGTGATGAGTTTAGCCAAACGCGCAGCGCGTGAAAAAGATCTCCGCATCTCTGCGTTCAAAGGAGTTGCAGGAGTCACCGACGCAACACCCGCGCTCTTTCATCACCAAAAAGCCGGCACGATCACGCGGCTTATGAGCAGTGGATTTCCCGAAGCCTATCGGGCGGTCGATGACTTCGCAGATGCGACGGATCCGAGCGCTTTGGACGAAACGGTCGAATTCGCACTCGAATTCCTTGCGCAAGCGTAAATTACCGTTCGCACATCTTTTGAGCACAAATTGTGCTCACCTATAGACAAATTCCCGCACAAATGCCACCATATGGTGGTCAAATAAATGATTGAGACAGCTGCCCCTGGCTCGATCTGGACAATTTAGAGGGGGTGTTGTGACGTGGCAGATGCAGAAGCATATTGTGTCAAGTGTAAGGCCAAGCAGATAATGAAGGACGCGGAAGAGGTCGTTATGAAAAACGGCCGTCCGGCGATGAAGGGAACGTGCTCAGAGTGTGGCACAGGAATGTACAAGATTCTTCCCTCAAAGTAGTACCTGTACATAAATGATAGTGAAAGCGCCCCAATCGGGGCGCTTTTCATCGGACGCGACATTTATCGCGATTTTAATGTGCGGATATGGCAAAATAGTGAGCGAAGAATTGCGGGCGTAGTTCAATGGTAGAGCGTCAGCTTCCCAAGCTGAATGTTGCGGGTTCGATCCCCGTCGCCCGCTCCAACTTCACATCGCTCGCCCTGATCCCATCACCCGCTTCCTCACAATCCCGGTGAAGACAGCGCACTGCACTCATTTATGAAAACGGCATGCGAGCAGAGGCTTTAGTTCAAGCCTCGACACACACCTCTACGAGTTCTAGACTTGGGTCCACTCCTCAGCATCAGCTCCTGCTGCTTCTGCGACAAGCTCCTCTTCGACCGGAGCGCCCTCTGCAAGGACCTCTTCCTGTCCAGGGCTGGCATCTCCGAAGACGATCTCCGTTCCGAGTGATTCCTTTTCAGCTTCCTCGGCGGCATCATCGACGACGTCTTCTTCGCCTGCAGTCTTTGCCTCGGCTTCTGCTGCTTGCTCGGCATCGACGAGTTCGCCCGCCTCTTCAGCGGTAAGACCGGTATCGATGACCTCGCCGTCAGAGATGACCTTGACGATGATGGGAGCCTTCAGATCACGGTACACATTGATATCGATCTGATGGGTACCCAACTCCTTGATGGGAGCCTTCACCTCGATCTTGCGGCGATCGACATCGATACCGTGGTACTGTGCAAGTGCGTCAGCGATCATCGGAGCGGTGACCGATCCGAATAGGCGGCCCTCCTCACCGACTTTCATCGGGACGATGACCTCTTTGCCGGTCAGGTACTCGACCGCGGTGTTCGCGTCGGACATACGTGCGACCTCACGCTTCTCGATGTTATGGCGACGCTGTTCGAGCTGTTTGAGGTTTCCCTCGGTTGCTTGGATCGCGAGCTTTTTGGGGAACAGGAAGTTGACCGCGTAGCCACGTTTCACTTCGATGACGTCACCCTCACCGCCACGACCTTTGATCTCTTGAGTCAAAATAACTTTCATGATCTCGCTCCTCTTCTAGTTGCGACCGCGACCAACGCGGGTGCTGACGATAGGAACAAGATAGGGGACGAGCGCCATCTCACGAGAACGCTTGATCGCGGTCGCGATCTCTTTCTGGTGTTGGGTGCACGTGCCCGTGACGCGACGAGGTTTGATCTTTCCTCGATCCGTCATGTATTTACGCAGCAATTGCGTATCCTTGTAGTCGATAAACTTCGTCGAGTCTTTGCAGAATTGGCAATGCTTGACCCGAGGTTTATGACTGGTGATCTCTGCCATTACGTGTGTCCTCCTTGGTTAAAATGGTATTTCTTCGCCCAGAACTTCAACAGGGACCGGATCTGGTCCGGCAACGACGTCCGAGACGCTTTCACTCGTTGCGCCTGCGCCTGCGCCCGTGCGAGGGCTCATGCTCTCGATATCGTCGGCGACGATCTCGACTTTGCTTCTGTTCTGCCCTTCAGGACTCTTCCATGAGCTCCAGCGGAGCTTTCCGGTTATGACGACGCGGCTTCCTTTTGAGAGATTGCGTGCCCAGTACTCGCCACGAGCGCCCCACATGATGACATCGAAAAAGTTGGGAACATCTTCCCACTCGCCGGTCTCATTGTTCTTGCGGCGGTCGTTGACCGCAACGCCCATTTGGCACAGGGGTTGCGCTCCAGCCATACGGACCTCTGGATCGCGCGTTAGGTTGCCACTGACTACTACTCTGTTGATACTCATCTCTCTAACCTTTCTGTATAAGGTACTCTATCGCGCATGCACTACTCTCTGTCTTCGCGACTGACAAGCAGGTACCTCATAATGCCATCCGTGATGCGCAACACACGCTCGATCTCGGCGATCGCATGTTGATCGTGATGGAACTCGATCACGGCATAATATGCGTCCTTGAGATGGTTGATCTCATACGCGAGGGGACGTTTCCCCCAATCATCGACGCTATCGATGGTCCCACCCTCAGCGGTGATGATAGCTTGCGCTCGCTCCACAAGAGCAGCTGCCGCCTCTTCATCAAGCGTCGGGTCGATCATTATCATAAGTTCATATGCCTTCACTTTCTCACCCCCTTTGGCCTCATGCGGTCTTGGGTGCGTGAAGGCTGACCCAAGACAGGTTGTGGTCTAAGCATTCTATCACTTCTCTTCTCGCGCTGCAAAGAGGTGCATGTCCAAAGAGGTACTAAGAGGGTTCTCCCACCCGATCTTTCGTGCGATCGTCCATGCGCCGACGAGGACACAGGGCAAAATGACACCGACCGCGTAGAGCAACAGCGCCCATTGCGCTCTCGACAGCATCAAAGCGTTGATACGATCGAGCGCTCCTGATGTCGAAGTTGCGCTCATCGGTATCTCCTCATCGAGCAAAGTGACACCGGGGATCGCCGTTATCGTCGGATCCGTCGCTCTTACCGGTGCGCTACGTGATGAAGTGTTGGCCGAGCCGGACGCACCACTGCGATCAGCGTGCACCTGTTCCACAAGAGGAGCAAGCGCCACTTCTTCATCGGATGAGAAAAAGGGGACGGAAGCAGGTGCTGGTGCGGTGGCGTTATGAGAAGCTTCCGTCCCCTCGGCTCTTGGTTGAGCCGTATTGGGAGAGGCGATCTGTGGTGCCGGCGAGGGCTGCGGGGTCGCGAGTGGGGGCGCGACCGCCGAAGCCTCCTCACCGGTCTTGGAGATGCCCGTCACCGACGGCTGCAGTGTAGCGGCGACCAGAGAGGAAGGGTCGCGATACTTGCCATCGATGCGCAGGCTGAGATGAACATGCGGACGATCCGAAGAGAGGTCCCCGTTTCCCGCGAGTGTTCCCATGCTCTGTCCGGCGATAACGCGGTCATTGCGTTCGAGCGTCGTTTGAGCGAAAGGATTAAGCGTCACCTGATGACCTTGGTCGGTCGTGATGGTGACCGCGAGTGCTTTTTGTCCCGATCCAGCGGCGGCCGGTACGGTACCGACATATGAAATGATCCCGGCGACCGGTGTGTACACCACAGATCCTGCGTCGGCTCCCACATCGACACCCCAGTGCATGGTGTTCGCTGGACCGTAGCGTTCGTTGTATCCCAAGATGATCGGTCCTTGCATCGGAGCCGAGAAAGACATCTGGGGAGCGATGATGTTCGAGATGATGATGAGCACGAGAACACTTGCCACGATGGTGAGCAGGTGACGCGCACCGGTCCGTTCATGTCTTTGCTCCACCCGATAGGTCAACAGGTGAGGCGGAAGCGAAGAATTTGCCATGCGATCCTACTTTCGCAGGATCTCAATACGTATGCTTGATTCTGTTCTACGCCATTTCCCAAAAGAACGCAAGACGTTTTGAGTAAATTAATGCAGAGCTAGATCAGCGGTAAGAAATCGTTAAGATCGACGAAGAAAATGGTAGAAAAGTAACGAAACGGTGACAAGAAACCGAGCCTTCTATCTGTGGAAACTGTGGAAAACCTTTAAAACCGCTGGTCGGCAATAAGAGCACTGTGGAAAGGCGAAAAACGTCGACCTGCCCATCAGGTACTATGAACATTTCTCATGATCATCCGCAGTGAAATGAGGCAGAGAACACGTGGAAAACACGGCAAGAATACCTCCGCATAATCTTGATGCCGAGCGTGCGCTGCTCGGTGCAATGATGCTTTCAAAAGAGATCCAGATCGAGGCTTCTGGTGCTCTGACCTGCGATGATTTCTATTCCACGCGTCATCAGAGCATCTTCGAGGCGATGCAGGCGATGACCGCGCGCAACATCTCATATGACGTCTTGACCCTCGCCGATAAACTCGAATCGATGGGCAAACTCGAATCGGTGGGCGGAATCGATTATCTGGTCGAGGTATCGACCTCCATTACCGCGACGAGCTACTGGGAACGCTACGCGACCATCGTGAGGCGGTTATCCACATACCGACAACTCATAACCGCAGGTAATCAAATCGTTACCATGGCGTATGAAGCCCCTGATGACACCGCTGAAGCGGTCGGATTCGCCGAACAATCGATCATGTCGGTGACCGAGCAGCGGCTCTCCAACGACTTCACTTTACTGGAGAATCAACTCATCCCCACCTTCGAGGAATTCGAGTACCTTACCGAGCATAAGGGCAAGCTCACCGGCATCCCGACCGGCTTTTCCGATCTCGACAAGAAGACGCACGGACTACGTCCCGGCGAGCTGATCATCCTGGGCGCACGCCCGGCGGTCGGTAAATCATCGTTGGCGCTCAACATCGCGACCGGCGCGGCGAAACAAGGCGTACATGTGGCGATCTTCTCGCTGGAGATGACGGTCAAAGATATCGTCTCGCGCATCCTCTGCGCCGAGGCGGAAGTCTCTCTGACGCATGTGCGAGACGGCAATCTTTCCATCAGGGATTGGACCGAGATCACCAGCGCGATGTCTCGACTGGAGGGATACCAGATCTCGATCGACGATACGCCCTCACTCAATATCACCGAGCTTCGGGCAAAGGCGCGACGCGAGTTGCGCAACAACGAGGGTAACGGTCTGGTCATCGTCGACTACCTCCAGTTGATGCAACCGGTCCGTCGCAATACCGAGAACCGTCAGGTCGAGATCGCCGAGATATCGCGCGGTCTCAAGATACTCGCCAAGGACCTCCAGATCCCGGTCCTTGCGCTCTCACAGCTCTCGCGTGAGATCGAGACGCGCAAGGGACAACGTCCGCAGCTTTCCGATCTGCGAGAATCCGGAGCGATCGAGCAGGATGCCGACATCGTCATGTTCCTCGACAGACTCACCAACCCCGGTATCGAGGAGGAAGAAGGTCGTCCGCGTCGCGGGCAGGCCAATTTGATCATCGCGAAGAATCGTAATGGTCCCACCGGAGAGATCAAACTCGCCTTCAGGGAAATGTATACTAAGTTCCAACAGGTAGCACCGACACAGAGAGAGAATGAGGCACCATAAATGGCGGGAGTAGCATTAGTAGGCGTGCAGTGGGGCGACGAGGGTAAAGGAAAGATCACCGATCTTCTGGCGTCGCAATTCGACTATGTCGTTCGTTTTCAAGGTGGTAACAACGCGGGTCATACGGTCATCCACGAGGGGACGAAATTGCAGCTGCATTTGGTCCCGAGCGGGATCATGTATCCCGATGTCGTACCGGTCATCGGAAATGGCTGCGTCATCGATCCCAAGGTGCTCATCGGAGAGATGGAGATGCTAGGCGCGCAAGATATCTCGACCGAACGCCTGCTCATCTCGACGAACGCACACCTGATCATGCCGTATCATCGCGATCTGGATGGTGCGTTCGAGCGCAGGCTCGGTGCCAATGAGATCGGAACGACGCGTCGGGGCATCGGACCGGCGTATCAGGATAAAGCCTCTCGTATGGGACTACGCATGCAGGACCTGTTCGATCGTTCGATCTTCAAGGAGAAGGTGGCCGCGGCGCTGGTCGAGACAAACGACATCCTGGACAAGGTCTATGGGCTACCCACCTACACCGTCGAGCAGATCGCAGACGAGTATCTTGGATATGCTGAGGTCATCAAACCGCATATCGCCGAGGTCTCTTCGGTTCTCAATCAGGCGCTCGCGAGTGGAAAGAACGTCTTTTTCGAGGGTGCGCAAGGCACGCTACTCGATATCGACCATGGAACCTATCCATTCGTGACCTCGAGCAGTCCCACCGCCGGTGGTGCGTGTACCGGCACCGGTGTCGGACCGACCCGCATCGACAGAGTCCTTGGTATCGCGAAGGCCTACATCACGCGCGTCGGGTCGGGACCGTTCCCGACCGAGCTCTTCGATGAAGATGGTGACACGATCATCAGGGTCGGTCACGAGTTCGGTACCACGACCGGCAGGCAACGGCGCGCGGGTTGGTACGATGCGGTCATCACTGCCTATGCGGTCGGCATCAACGGACTGACCGATCTGGCGATAACGAAACTCGATATACTTTCTGAGTTTCCAACGATCAAGATCTGTACCGCGTACGAGGATGCCCGTGGCGATCGCTACACCACCGTCCCCGGACACCAAAGCGCGTTCCATCACGCGAGACCGATCTATGAGGAGATGCCCGGCTGGCAAGAAGACATCACACACTGCCGGACGTTCGAGGACCTACCTGAGGCGGCGCGTAACTACATCGATCGTCTTGAGGAACTTGCGGGTGTGCCGGTTTCGATGATCGCGGTCGGACCCGATCGTGAGCAGACGATCGTCAGAAGGACCCTCCTTTAGCTCAATGCTCTGTTCGTGCGTAAGATGATTGTTAGACGACTGCAGAGCTTGCGTGCCAGTGGCTTGATCTTCTATGACTCAATGAATAGATCTAGAGGATGATATTAGATACCGTATCTTGCCCGGAGTCGAGTTCGTCAATATTCATCTTGCGTGACAGGTAAACGAACATCATCGAGATGCCCAGTCCGACCACAAGCATGATCGCGCCCAAAAGCCAGCTGAAATCGCTGTCTTGCAGACGGATGCTCTGGATGATCAGCCCTAAGATCGAGCTGGCCATAAATCCGAAGATCATAGTATAGGCAAGTCCCGGGATCTTCTCGAACACCCACTTTATCGCGCGAGATGAGAGCACCACACCCGCGATCGCGCACAGAGCGAACAGTCCGAAGGGGATCAAATAGGTCAGATCGAGATCGATCAGTGTCTTTGCGGCATAGATCAGTTGGCGATATACCCCAAAGACGATAAGCACCATAGAGACACTCATGCCGGGAACGAGCATAGCGGCTCCACCAGCAAAACCAGCAGCGATAAGCAGAGGTATACCGGCGCTCAGTTGAGTGGCGTCTGCCGCCATGCCGGCTTGCGTGCCGGCAAAGAACAGTGCAAGGGCGATGGCAAAAGCGGCGAAGCCTCCCCACAGATAGCTCAGCTTGAAGCCGTACTTCTTGATCTCGGCATAGATGACCGGGAGGTTACCGGCGATCAGACCCAGGAACAGCAGATAGGTCGCCTTCTCATAGGTCTCGAACAGGAAGTCAAAAAGGAGGATGAATACGATACCACTGAGTACGACCCCGATGCCGATCGGTATGCACCATAAAATATTGCGCTTGAGATTCTTGAATGGATTGGCAGCGATCTCGACGATATCCTTATAGACACCCATAATGATAGCGATGACCGCACCGCTCAGGCCGGGCGCAAAAACGCTCAGTCCCAGGAAGAATCCACACAGTATTCGGTAAAGATAGTTCAACATGACAACCCCATATCCCGATTGGTCCGTAAGATACCGTTAAAAGGATAGCACTGAGGAACTGCATCACAGACAACCAAATGACCATCGTTGTCGGTTCGCAAATATGTATGAGCGATACAAGATGCGCAAATTCTGTCAACTCGCTCGCATCGACCCTCAACGATAGTACTATAGAGACCGGATGCGTTGAACGGACTCAGGGGGCGCTATAGTGTGAACCTGGTCAGGACGGAGACGTAGCAGCCATAAGCGCTCA
>WRDL01000034.1 GCA_009784095.1 Coriobacteriia bacterium
GAGCTCCTCGCTGCCGATGGATTCTATGCTGACCTATATAACTCGCAGTTCAGCGAAGAAGCTGAGGCCGCCTAGTAGAGCCGACCCAACAGACCGAGACCACAAGAAGAGCCTGGATATCCAGGCTCTTTGTTCATATTATTATGTCGCGTTCGAGTTCGTTACTCAGCAGGTGTTTCTTCGACGACGACCTCTTCAGCAGGTGCTTCTTCGACGACGACCTCTTCAGCAGGTGCTTCCTCGACGATGACCTCTTCGACAGGTGCTTCTTCGACGACGACCTCTTCGACAGGTGCTTCCTCGACCGGTACCTCTTCGACAACGACCTCATCGGCGGGAACTTCCTCGACGATCGGAACCTCCTCGGTGACCTCTTCACTGACCGGGATCACCTCGATGACTTCGGCTGCCAGAACCTTATCCTCTGACTCGACCGCATCAAGAGCAACTGCCTCGGCGACGGCCTCATCTGCGATGATGTCCTCAGCCGGCACCTCCTCAGCAACGATACTATCTATCGGGACCTCCTCGGCGACGACCTCTTCGGCGACGGTCTCATCGGCTGGCATATCGCTGATGTTAAGCTCATCTGCGAACGCACCGTCATCGACAACGACGTCCTCTACCACCTCGGGCTCTTCTTCCTTGGCTTTACCTCTGATCTCGATCTCGTAACCCAGATCCTCAGCAGCGGCGCGCATCGAAAGTGAGATGCGACGCTTCTCGGCGTTGACACCCATGACCTTGACCTGCACCTTATCGCCGACTTCGACGACCTGCTGTGGAGTCTCGACATGACCTTTCGCCATCTCGGATATATGGACCAGACCTTCGACACCTTCACCAAGTTCGACAAAGACACCGAACGGTACCAGTTTGGTTATCGTTCCTTCAAGGATCGCGTCGACCGGATAGCCTTCGACCATCTTCTTCCATGGATCCTCGCTGGTCTGCTTGAGACCCAACGAAATACGCTCGCGCTCGAGTTCTACCTCGAGAACCTGCACCTCGACCTCGTCACCGACTTTGACGACCTCGCTCGGGTGGTTGACGTGACTCCACGACAGCTCACTGATATGGACCAGGCCGTCGATGCCTCCCAAGTCGATGAACGCGCCGAACTCGACAATCGATGAAACCACACCCGGAAGGATCATACCCTTCTGGAGTTTTCCGAGAAGCTCTCCGCGATCCTGCTTGCGATCTTCTTCAAGCAGCACGCGACGCGAGAGTACGACATTGTTGCGATTGCGATCCATCTCGATGATACGTGCCTCGAGACGCTCTCCCATGAATGAATCGAGATCGCGCACACGGCGCAGATCGATCAACGACGCCGGCAAGAATCCACGCAGACCGATATCAACGATCAGACCACCCTTGACCGTCTCGATGACCTCACCTTCGACGACCTCTTGATTCTCGAACTGCTCCTCAACGTTCTTCCACGCGCGCTCGTACTCGGCACGCTTCTTGGAAAGTATCAGACGTCCTTCTTTATCCTCTTTTTGTAGAACGAGCGCTTCGATCTCATCGCCGTAATTGACGAGGTCCGCAGGGGTCGCATCCTTGCGGATCGACAATTCACGTGCGGGGATCACGCCCTCTGATTTATATCCTATGTCGAGCAAGACCTCATCATGCTCGATCTTTACTACCGTTCCCTGTACCAGATCACCTTCGTCGAAATCTGCCAGTGTTCCATCGATGAGCGCTTCCATCGCATCTTGCGACATTTCGGGATGCTCAAAGGTCGTACCAAAATCTTGTTCTGCCATTTCCATTTCCTACATTTCCATCGCGGACCATACAACACCAGTCGCATGTGCAACCGTGCATAGAGTATATCAGAATAGGTGCGCTTTGCGCTTTCGGTCTACTCGCTACGCAACGCCTCGACCGGGTCACGTCTGGACGCCGCGGATGATGGGATCAGTCCCGCGATGAATGAAAGTAACATGCTGATCAACACAAGAACACCTGCTGCTTGCATGGGCAAGATGGTTATCTGCGAAATATTAAGCAACCGCTCCCCGATGAAGTAGTTGATCGGGAATGTAGCGAGCGCGACGATCGCCACTCCGATCAAACCGGCGGAAAGCCCGACGATGAGTGTCTCTGCCGTAAAGACTCGACCGATGTCACCTTTCGATGCACCGATGGAGCGAAGGATACCGATCTCCTTCTTGCGTTCGAGCACGGAGATATAGGTGATGATGCCGATCATGATCGAGGAGACCACCAGCGAGATCGCCACGAAAGCGATCAGGACGTAGCTGATCGTGTTGATGATACTTGTCACCGACTTCATCAGCGTTCCGACGAAGTCCGTATATGAGATGACGCGATCTTCATAACCTTGCTCCTCCATACGCGCGTTATAGTCATCGAGTATGGTGATGATCTCGGCCTTTGCGTCGAAATCCTTTGGATAGATGTTGATACTGGTCGGCTTATCCATGTCGGCATAATCGAACTTACGCAGGTTCGACTCGAACGAGTTGGATTCGAAGGTGAGCGCCGCCATCATCAGCTCGCGCATCTGCGCGGGGTCGATCTCGATATCGAACGCATCGGTCAGTGTACTCGCGTCGAAATTGAACGCTTCGGAGAGCGCGCTGGTCAGCTGCGATGAGATCGCTCCCATGATCGTGGACATCATATTCGTCATCATCGTCGACATCATATTGGCCATCGCTGGTTGGAGGACCGCGCCGATCTGCTGACTGATAACACTCGACATCTGCGAGGTGATCGCCGGCACGATGACCTGCGACATCTGCTGCGCCATCATTTGCTGTATCGCGCTCGAGATCTGACCTGCCATCGCCTGGAAATACTGTGCCATGATCGGTGCCATGGCGGCGGTGACCGCATCTGACACATCGGCCTCGAGCTTCTCCAGATCGATGACCGTGCCGATACCGCCCATGATGATGCCTTGGGCTTCAGGAGTTTGCAGATAGAGAAAGAGCGATCCGGGTATATCGCTTGGATCGAACAGAGGTGACGCAAGGAACGCATTAGTCAGTTGCTGCATCAAAACCTGAAGCGCCGCTTCATTAACGGTGACATCGCTCAGATCGAGATTGCTGAGCACGTCACTGATATCAAGTGGCGGCATCGGAGGCATCGCGCCCATATCGATGCTACCGAGATCGAGATCTCCCATCCCCGACAGATCCATCCCCGACAGATCCATGCCGGACAGATCCATGCTTCCCAGATCCATCTGCGAAAGATCCATCGATGACATATCCATACCGGAGAAGTCCATCGACGACATATCCATGCCCGACATATCCATATTAAGCCCCGAAGTATCGAAGTTGAACATATCGGTCAGCGCTGACTCATCGAATCCGAACAGAGATGCCATGTCGAGATCCGCGCTTTGTGGATTGTCGATCTCATCTTGGAACGTGCGTCCCGAGATGATATTGAGAGCGGGATGGGCAAGCTGTTCTTTGACAATCGGCTTGTTACGTGCTTGCTCGATCAGGTGCTCTTGCAGCCGCGGCGAGTATGAGAAGCCGGGCATGAGTGCCTGAGCCTGAGACTCTTCATTGTGCTGGACGATGCCGACGATACGCAATGTGATGCCGTCCTTTATGACCGGTCTCATGAACTTCTCGTCATCGACCTTCGAGAGCCATACTTTATGCTCGGTGTCTTTGGTATAGGTGTCGGCGCGATTGACGACTTTGAAGGTGACCGCCATCAACTCTTCGGGTGTGAATTCCAGCCGCTCCTCATCGACGATGATCTCCTCATCGTTTATCACGGCGCGCACCATGTCATCGAATTCTTCCTGATCACGTAACCCCATCGAATAGAGCACGAAGTCGCTGACCCCTCCGGTCGGACCGAGCACCAAGACACATTCGTCATACTCGGTCGCCCATTTTCCTGCGACGAGGTCGTACTGCGCTTCGAGCATCTCAGTGTTATCGAGCATTTCGGAGAATACATTGGTCAGAGAACCCGCGGTGATCAGTGAGCCAAATTCTCCCATGCTCCCTCCGAGCATGCCACCTCCGACAAGTGAACTCAGAGAGTTATTGGGGTTTATCTGACGCTGCGTGTCAGTCGCGTCATTGCTGAAAATGAGCGGTTTGATATCGTAGCCATACGAGATGATATTGGCGTACTCATAAACATCGGATTCACCACTTTCGAAGTACTCACGCAGCGAAGCAAGGTCATTGTTATCAAGACTTGATATCATATTCGCGACGATCTTGGTCTCTGATATGATCCGCGATTTACTCTCATCACCCGCTTCCTGATTGTTTGATCCGCTGTGAATACTGCTGATCATGGAGATGAAACTTCCGGATTCAGTGGTCGTCTCCTCTGCGTCCTCCTCATCGCCATGAAATTCATTACCGAGCGACATGAAGATCGATGTCATGTCGAAGCCGGTACTCTCGATGGTAAGCGGATATAAAGAAAGCGTATCTTCCTCGATACGCGCGATGTAGTTATTCACTCCGTTTGCGAGCGACAGGATCGCCGCAATTCCGATAATGCCGATCGAGCCGGCGACCGCTGTCATGATCGTTCGGCCTTTCTTGGTCATGAGGTTGTTGAATGAGAGCGCGATCGCGGTCAAGAACGACATCGACGTGCGAGAGACCGATTTCTCGGGCTGCTCTTCGAGCGCCTCGGGATAGAGCGGGTCGGTGTCGTGGGTGACGCGTCCGTCCCGAAGATTGACCGTGCGCGTCGCGTACTGCTCGGCAAGCTCGGGGTTGTGCGTCACCATAATGATGAGGCGCTCTTTGGCGATCTCGCCAAGCAGTTCCATGATCTGATCGGATGTCGAGGAGTCCAACGCGCCGGTCGGCTCGTCGGCAAGCAGGATCTCAGGGTCATTGATCAGCGCGCGCGCGACCGCGACACGTTGCATCTGACCACCGGAAAGCTGGTTGGGTTTTTTGTGGATGTGGTCACCAAGACCGACCCGCTCGAGCGCTTCGGTCGCGCGTTGACGGCGCTCGGCACGCTCGACACCTGATAACGTGAGCGCTAATTCGACGTTAGCGAGCACGGTCTGGTGCGGTATCAGGTTATAGCTTTGGAACACGAATCCGATTCGATTATTGCGATAGGTATCCCAATCACGATCCTTATACTCCTTGGTCGAGGTTCCGTCGATGATCAGATCGCCGCTATCGTACTTGTCAAGTCCTCCGATGATATTGAGAAGCGTCGTCTTACCAGAGCCGGAAGGCCCAAGGATCGCAACGAACTCGTTATCGCGAAACGCGATCGAGACGTCATCGAGCGCCTTTTGCGTGAACGATGCGGTCGTATACGATTTGTCAATGTTTACCAGTTGCAGCACGGTGACTCCTTTACGGTGCTCGTTTGCAAATTTCGCTCATCTATTGCACGAAATCATCACAGTCGGGCAAGATCTGTGACAACCGCTTATTGATACGGACGTATTCCTTTGCATCATCCTCGCCAAGCAGGCTGAGCATTTTCGAGACGACACCGAGAATGGCCTGATGATGCTTGTGCGCCATTTCTTTTCCGTGTGCGGTGAGCTCGATAAGGATTCGGCGCCGATCCCCGGTGTCGATACGCCGTGTGATCAGCCCCTTCTTCTCGAGGTTTCCCAAAGCGTTGGCGATCCGTGCGGAACTCACATCCATCACGTGGCCGATCTCCGAGGGCAATACCGTGCCTTCATGCGTGGCGATATAGTCGAGAATAAAAGCCTCGCCTCGAAATGCCTCATTGATATGCTGTTGTGGTTTGATGCTGTGGAGTGACTTCATCTCATCCATGAGTTCGGCAGCGAGGTCATCATATCCCATGTGCTTGGCCTCCATCAGATTCATCCAACAATTAGTTAATACTGTTACATAATAATAGCGTTAGATAGCTTTGTCAATTTTGAGACAGTGGGGTCGGTTCCTTTTGTCACACTTTCTGCACAAATGGATTATCATGTTCCGTCCACGATATTCACAGAGGAGCCTTCCCTCTCACCATACTGATTTTTTTATATTACTATACTTGTCGTAGTAATTGGTGTATTATTACTACGTTAGTCGTAGTAAGTGTGATCCTGATACGGAAGTCAAGGAGGTGGGGATATGATAAGTAGCGACGTCATTCGAGGTTACAACGACACGATGATACTCAGCTTGTTGCTCGAAGAAGACTCATACGGATATGAGATCTCGAAGAGCATCCGCCAGATCAGCGATGAGAAATACATCATCAAGGAGACGACGCTCTACTCTGCTTTCAATCGACTCGAAAAGCAGGGGTTCATCCGATCCTACCAAGGAAGTCAGACACACGGCAGACAGCGAACGTATTACCGCATCACCCCCACCGGCATCGACTACTACCGCCAAAAGTGTGAAGAATGGGCGTTGACAAGAGAAGTGATCGACCGTTTTATTAAGGAAGTGAGCTGATGGAAACGATCCTAACCTATATAGAGAACGTGTTTCGGCCTCTCCCCCAGACCGCTGAAGTACTCCACATCAAGAACGAGCTCCTATCAGATATGGAGGCGAAGTTCGAGGATTTGCGCGTTGCCGGAATCAGTGAGCATGAAGCGACCGCTCGAGTGATCGGCGAGTTCGGTACTATCGACGAGCTGCTCTGTGAGTTGGGGATCGACCACCCCACCGACGATGAGGAGCGCAGACCGCTGGTATCACACGAAGAGATCGATGAGTTCTTCGTAGCGCATCAGAAGTTCACGCGCACGATCGTGTGGGGGATCCTCTTATCACTCTTAGGATTAGCGCTCTTTTTGAGCGCGCTGGTATGGAGCGGTATCTCGCCTGCCTCCCCACCCGATGTCGGTTTGACCGATCCGGGATTCTTCAGTGCGCTTATCCGACCGCCCTCAGAAAGCGCGCACAATTTGATCCTGCCTTTAGCGCTCTTCTTCACGTTCGTTATTCCCGCGGTCGGATTGTTTATCCATGCCGGTCTGTCCTTCCAGAAATACCAACGCTATGAGAGAGGGGCGTTCGACATCTTGCCGACGATAAAATGCGAGGTCGAGCGCGAGCACGAGGTGTTCCAACCCCTCTTCACCTCGCGTCTGATCACCGGGGTAGTGCTCTCGATGCTCGCTGTTCTGATATTCATCGCTCTTATCATGCTCAACACCTTCAATACGTTCTATGTGCTGGCGATCTTCTTGACCCTGGCTGCAATTCCCCTAATGCTCTTGATCCCGGTCGCGATGAAGGAGAATGCTTTCAGTCAGATCCTGCGGATCGGTGATTATCGTCCCCAGAATCGTGAAGCAGAACGCGTCATCGGCGCGGTCGCGGCATTCGTCTTCCCGGCCTCGATCGCGGTGATCCTTATCCTGGGGTTCGGTTTCAAAAACTGGGGAGCGGCTTTACTCGTCTTCCCGGTCACCGCGATCCTGTTCGGTGGGTTTGCCGGTCTCTACAGCGTACTTAAAGAGGTCGATTAAAGGGTGGGCGCAAGAGTCGGTCAGTATTGTTTGACGAGAGGAATACAGATATGAAAAGTATAGACAGCACAATCATCAAGCGATCGCTTCCCTACTGGTTGATCATGCTCCCACTGGGCGTTGCCAACGGAGCGTTTCGCGACATCGTCCTTACTCCTTTCATCGGCAGTATCGCCTTACCGCTCAGTGGGATCTCATTAGCTGCGCTTATTGTTCTGGTGAGTTGGATCATGACTGCGAGACTCGGTAAGGCAAGTCGAAGGACCTTCCTCGCTCTTGGGGTTGTTTGGGTCGTGCTGACCATAGCGTTCGAGTTCTTCTTCGGAATGGTCATCGAGAAGAACACCTTCGAGGAACTGATCTCGGCTTACAATGTTTTGACCGGCAACCTCTGGTCGATAGATCTCTTGGTGATCTTATTGGCTCCGTGGGTCGTGGCACATTCAAGAGGTCTGAGTGACTGACCAATCACCGAGGTCCACCTCTTTGCTCCATAGGCACAAAAATGGGCAGGGATCACCTGCCCATTCTCAATACTTCAATAAGGCGCGCTAGGCGGGAACAACTCCCGTGACCTCAGGAAGCGCCTCTTTGAGGACGCATTCGACCTGAGTTGCGAGCGTGAATTGAGACATCGGACATCCCTTGCAGGCGCCTTCCAACTCGACTATGACAGTTCCGTCATCCTTAACGTCGACGAGGCTGATATCTCCCCCATCGGCCTGCAGACGCGGGCGAATCGTATCGAGCACTTCTTGTACCGCTGTTCTTTCTAGAGCCATGACAATTCCCTTTCAATTGTGATCGATGCGCTTCATTCTAGCATACGCGTTCGTAGGATCTGTGCTCTATCTCAGCATCAACACAGAGTGTGTGAGGCATCCTTTTTGTCTTCTTTGTGAGGTTGGATCTCTTAGAATGTGTCGCGAGCCAGCCGGTGCGCTTCGCAATTCGTATCGAGCGGAAGCGTTACCGACTCAATTTCTAAGTGGCGCCCATCGAAGTTGACGAGTTGGCCGAACCCGACATCGGGAGAATCGAGCAGGATCTTAATACACTCAAGAGCTTGGACCGACCCGATCACTCCGATCGAGGCACCCAGCACCGCAGGACTGCTCTCCTCGACGATGTCGCGAAGACCTGCGCATTCGAGACAGGCATGTTCGTTGTCGATACAGAGGACCCAACCATAGAGGTCGCTTACCCCCGCTTCGACCAACGGCACCCGAGCGAGCAGACAGGCTCTTGCCACCTCGGTCCTCACCGCGTAGGAATCCACGCAGTTGACGACGCAGTCCGCGGCAGAGACCAACGCTGCGAGCTCGTCACCCTCGAGGAAGCTCTCGATCGGCACCAGTTTCGACACCTTGTTGATACTTCCTGCTGACTCTGCGGCGCTGCGCGCCTTGTTCTTACCGACATCATCGATTCCGTGCAGGAACTGACGATTGAGGTTGGTAAATTCGACCTCGTCACCATCAGCGATGACAATGGTGCCGACTCCCGCACACGCGAGATAAGCGATGACCGGAGCACCAAGTCCTCCCGCGCCGATGACCAACACTGAGGATTCGGCGAGCTTGCGTTGACCCTCTTCACCGATCTCGGGGATCGCATGTTGACGGGCGAAGAGATCCGTATTCGACATCCTATCCTCCCCCGACTGCAGGAAAGACCGATACGATATCCCCATCGCTCAAAGGTACGTCCAGCGCGCTATGGTGACCGTTGATCAGGAAGATCTTGACCTCCTCAGGTCCGATCCCCAGATCCGCGAGTACGGTAAGACCATCGGGCGCTTGCTCGCTCGCATATTGGTAGATCTTCTCTCTGCCACGTCGCAATGTCGCGAACAATCGAACTTCGACCACTGCCACACCTCGCTCTCAAAGGACCCTGTCATCTTCAATGGGAGTGCGCCGCACGATCTCCCACTATGCGGCGCACTCAGCACCAATGCAGGCTTGCACCTGCCTTGTTACTCTTACTACTCGTCCTACTACAGACCGAGTTTAGCCTTCCTCTCCGCGGTCGGGAAAGCGCCTTCCCAGCCACGCAGCTCATAGTACTCGCCCAGCATCTTATCGAGCGGAGCGATCTCGCCCTCCGAGGGACCTGCCACGATCGGATCGTCAAGCAGACGCCTCGGTAGCGTGTCGGCATCAGCCTTCATACCGGCCGCCTGGTTGAACATGCGCTCGAGATTGTAAATACGCTCTCCCACTTCGAGGATCGCATCCGCATCATAGTCGGTACCGGTAGCCGCGTTAAGAATATCCGCGTATTGCGGTGCACCCAGTGCGAACGAGGTGAACAGGCACATACCCATCGAGTCGATGACCGCAGTCAGATCTTGGAAGATCTTGCACCACAGCGCCTTTCCGTCGGTCGCGAGCCTATCGAGTTGCTCGGGGATACCAAGGACCTCGGGGCTCGTCAGATACCCACGGACATGGCAGCCGCCACGGTTGCTGGTCGCATAGGTCAGACCCATACCCTTGACACCACGCGCGTCATAGGCTGGCATATCTTGCTTCTTGACCGACATGGAGTATTCGGGATGACCGTAATGTGAGCACAGCTCGTAGGAACCCTTACTCATCAACTTGCCAAGCTCCGTTTCTCCGGCGCCCATGCGACGCGTCCACTCGACGATCGCCTCAGCGCTTCCGAACTTAAGCGGCACACCCTCACACGCTTCCTCGGAGATGATGCCGCGTTGATAGAGTTCCATCGCCGCCGCAATCGTGCACGGGGCCGATATCGAGTCAAGTCCGAACTCGTTGCACAGATGGTTCGCTTCACTGATGGCGCGAAGATTGTCGACGCCGCAGTTGGAACCATATGCCCAGATTGTCTCATACTCGGGCCCACCGATGACCTCGCCATCAAGCTCGATGACGCGCCCGCAGGCGATCGGACAACGATAGCAGGCGCCATTCTTGACGAGCAGCGTGTCGGCAAGCGTCTCGCCCGAGATCTTGTCGGCATTCTCATCATAGGACTCTTGCCAGTTGCGCGTCGGCAACGAGCCGATGCCATTGATGATGTTGACGAGCACCGCAGTTCCCAGTGCTCCCAGACCTTCACCGGTGACACCATTCTCCTTGAGAAGCCCCATCGCTTCCTTGTTCGCTTTTGCGAGATTCTCAGGATGGGTGACGTCGACCGTACCACTCGCCGTCGAAGTGACCGCGATACCCTTGAAGTTCTTTGAGCCGACGACCGCGCCGACACCGGAGCGCCCGGCAGCACGATCAAGATCGTTCATGACGCAGGCAAGCGAAGATTGGCTCTCACCAGCTGGACCGATCAGAAGAACGGCTGCATCAGGATTATCCTCTTTGATCTTTGCGGTCGCTTCGGCGGTCTTCATTCCCCAAATACGATCGGCACTGACCAGCTCCGCCTTATCGTCAACGATGTTGAGATAGAACGGCTCGTCTGCCTTTCCTTCGAGTATAACCGCATCCCACCCAGCGGATTTGAGCGCTGCTCCCCAGAACCCACCTGAGTTCGAGCTGGCGATCATACCGGTGAGCGGTGATTTTGTAATGACCATATAGCGTCCCGCGGTAGGAGCTGCCGCTCCCGTGAGCGGACCGGCCGCGATAACGACTTTGTTATCAGGGGATAATGGATCGACGGTCGCGACCCCTTCGTCGAGGAGGAGCTTGGTCGCCCATCCGCGCCCACCGATAAATTTCTTCATTTCTTCAAGATTGACTTCTTCGGCTACTACCGTCTCGTCGGTCAGATTCACCCGAAGCACTTTCCCAGCATACGAAGTTTTACTCATAGGCAATCCTTTCCCTCTGGAATAGATCGGTATCTTTCCAAACACGGGAGGCTATGAATATCCCTTCAAGCCCATCGATAACGCCGGGCATATGACGTTATTCGATACCGCACTAATTGTAACGCTAAAATGTGAGCTTAAGGAAAAATGGGACGGGAGTGTGGGACGGGAGGGTCGGTTCCTGTTGTCATGAGACAGTGGGGTCGGTTCCGAGACAGAAGTGTCGGTTCCTATTGTCTCGTTCTGTGACAATAGGAACCGACCCTTTATGTCTCACTGACTCATTTCTGCCGCATCACGCAACAAGATCCATATCGCGGTGTGCGTAGCCGATGAAGCCGACCACGAACATGAGCAGCGCCAGCGCGACGAGCACCATCAACGGAAAGATTTTGAAATCATCGGTCGGTAGTTGCGGAATAAAACCGAACGGAGAGAGTTGGGTGAGCCACTCGGGCAAATCGACCAAACTACCGAAGTAGATAACGATGAACGAATACCCCAGATATACCCAGGTAAAGCTGGTGAAACGAGGAAAGAGACCGATCAGCACCATTGCAATCCCGAGCATGACCAGCATCGCTGGTACATAGACCATTCCCGCTTTCAGGATCGTCGTAAGAGCGATTGGGCTCTCCATGACCGCGGTACTGCCAAGCCAGAGACCGACCGCGTTGAGCAACGGTATCAAAAAACAGGCTGCAAGTGCGATCAAAAAGTAACCGGTGAGCTGACCGGTGCGCGACGCCGACCTGACGAGCACATTCTCAGCAAACCCCTCGTTTTCCTGTTGGCGCGCCTTGAGAATGAATTGGAGGACCGGAATGGTACCGATCACGGTGATCACGATCATGATATAGGAGACGAACTGCACGGGATCACCGGTAAAGATCTCGCGAAAGATCTCGTTGGATTCGACGAAACCTTCCATATCTCCCATGACCGTCCCGTACGAGATACCCAATACCGGTATAGTGATCGCCCAGATGATCACCGCACTACGCAAGAGTCTCCACGCAAGTCCGATCGGAGTACTCAGCAGACGCGTTGCGTTGCTTCTTCCCGCTCGTTGCGGAAGCAGCCCGGCCTCGACGTCTCGTGATGCATTGAGCCAAAA
>WRDL01000035.1 GCA_009784095.1 Coriobacteriia bacterium
CTTTATTCCTTTACTGCGACGGCGACATCTGCTGCCGTTTCAACACCGACGTTCATCGCGTCCTTCTCGGCTTTGAATTTCTGATAGAGCTTGACCAATTCCTCGTTGAACAGAGATCGGTTCAGGAGCACCGCTTTGGCGCGCACCGCCGGTAGGATCTCAGCGGCTTCCTCACGCGTTATGGGGATACCGAATTCGGAGAGCTTCATCTCGATCGTCTTCGATCCGCTATGCTTGCCGACCACGATCTGACGCTCCAGTCCGACCTCATCGGGACTGAACATCTCGTATGTCTTCGGGTTCTTGATCACACCATCCGCGTGAATGCCGCTCTCGTGCGCGAACATGTTGCTTCCCACGATAGGCTTCCATGCCGGGATGGTGCGTCCGGCTGCGCGCATGACGTAGTCGGTGATCTCATAGAACTGCTTGGTGTCGATGTCGACATCGACGTGCTCGAGATACTTGAGCGCCATAACGACTTCCTCAAGCGCGGCGTTGCCTGCGCGCTCGCCCAGTCCGCCGACGGTCACATTGACCCAGGTCGCGCCTGCGTGAATACCGGCGATCGCGTTGGCGACAGCCATACCGAAGTCATTATGGGTATGCATCTCGACCTCGAGACCGGTCTCTTCGATCAGATGCTTGACGATGCTGTAGATACGGAACGGCTCCATCGTGCCGATCGTGTCGCAGAAACGGATGCGGTCCGCGCCCTCTTCCTGAGCGACCGCAGCATACTCGAGAAGGAAACCGAGCTCGGTGCGGGACGCGTCCTCCGCGTTGACAGAAACGTATACATCGTGAGATTTCGCAAGCTCGACCGCCCGACGGATCGAATCGAGCACCCACTGGCGATCTTTCTGCAGTTTGGTCTCGATATGGATATCGCTTGTCGCCAGAGAGATTGCGACCGCATCGACACCGAGACTGATGGAATCCTTGATCTCGTCGAGGTTGGCGCGGTTCCACGCGAGCACACTCGCGTTAAGCCCCATATTCGCGATATGCTCGATCACTTCGCGCTCGCTACCTCCCATGGCGGGAATACCGGCTTCGATCTGATCGATCCCGACGTCATCGAGCATCTGAGCGATGTTGATCTTCTCTTCATTTCGGAAAACGACACCGGCGGTCTGCTCACCGTCACGAAGTGTCGTGTCGTCAAGCTTGATATGCGTCTTCTCCATTTTGCTCTCAATGGGAAGCTCCCAGACCATCTGATCGGCAACTTCGTCAGTAATTGGCGCCTTGATATCCTTCATCGCGCCTCCTTTCGCTGAACTTCCTATTGTAGCAAAGAAGAGGCCGATTTATAAGCTCAAACGGGTAAAATGCCGTGTTCAGTGTTTCGGGGTCGGGACTGGCTTAGCCGATAAAATGACCTCCGAGGGCAATTCATCAAGAATATCCAGGCGGTCCTATATGAACACTCACAGATCTGAGGCGCTGGGGAAATCAGGGTCTTTCCTTAGTGCTCGAGCATCTCAAGAATTTCATCTCTGGTAGCGACGATGGGCTCGACCGGAAGTGCCTGCTGGATCTTGCTTGCATAACTTGCATGAGCGGCACGCGAGTCGGCGATGATAACGAAACCGGTATCCGTCCTACTCCGAATAAGGCGTCCAACTGCCTGTTTGATGTCGATGAGCGCTTCGGGAAGCACGTAATGATCCCACGATCGAGCGTCGACCTCGCGACGCGCTAGGGCGAGCGGATCGCATGGTTGCGCAAAAGGAACACGCGCGATCACGACACAGCGAAGCGTCTGGCCGATCGCATCGAAGCCCTCCCAGAACGATTTGGTGGCGAACAGGCTTGCGTTCGTCTCAGTTACAAAGCGCTCACGGATGTGCTTGAGGTTCCTGCGACGGTCTTGTGCCAGAAGGGTGAGGTCGTGCTCGGCAAGAGGATCTTTGAGCTCCTCATACAAGTATTGCAGGTCTTTTCGATTAGTGAACAGCGTCAGGACTCCACCGGATTGTGCAAGGAGCACATCAAAGAGAAAGCTCTTGAGTTGGTCTTGATATTCCGGTCTGGTCGGATCGGCGATATCGTTGATGATGAAGATCTTCATTTGATTCTCTAGATCGAAGCTTGAAGGCAGTGCGATGTTGTGATAGGTGTCATCCGGCAGCACATCGAGCCCGACCGAGCGATCGAATGACTCGAAGTCATCTCCGGCAGAAAGTGTCGCGCTGGTGAACACCACACTGCTATGCTCGCCGAGCAGCCCTTGTGCGATGATCGGACCCATCTCGATGTTTGCCGCGGTCAGCTCGACCGAAGGATCTTTGCGCAGGTCACGCGGTCGATAGATATGGGCCGAGTAGTACACATTGTCAAGAGGTGTGCCCAGAACCTGCTCGAGGTCGACCGCGATCATGCTCCACCCCATCAACGCGCGAGAGAAGTCGGTGACCGCTTGAGGAAGCGGCTCGTCGACCTGTTCGAACAGCGTGATGATCTCGTTGCCGGCGCGTACGCTATCGGTGATCCCTTCGACGACGATGAGGCCGGTGCTCGAGATCGCCGCCCACTGCTCCGATGCGCGAAGCTCCGCATCGATCCAGACATCGGTCGAGGTATACTGTCTGCCTGAACTCGTCACCATGAGCGCACTGACCGCTTGGGTAAAATCGCTGAGCGCGTGCTCGATACGGGTGAGAATGGATTCAAGCCGAGCGAGCGTCGCGAACACTTCCTCCTCGTGAGCAGGCGCTTTCGCCGCGTTGCGACGGATCTGTGCGATCAGTCCCGCGTGAGGCCGAAGGAATTGAGCGAGTTCCATTCGCATCTCGTCACTCGTCACTTTGATCGCTAACTGTCGACGTGCCTCACTTTCAACTCCCTGCGCCTCGTCGAGCACCAGATAGCGCATCGGAGGTAGCAACGCACCCGACGCAGAGGCGTCACGGAACAGGAGCGCGTGATTGGTGACGACGATATGGGATGAGCGGGCGCGAACACGGGCGCCATGTACATAGCACAGGCTCGGATAGAAACGGCACTTGCGTTTGGAGCACTCCAGCGAACGCGCGTGCAACGTCCAGCGCGCGTCGGTCTTCCAGTAGAAATTGAGACTCTCGATGTCTCCCCACGGATGTGTCGATATCCAAGCGAGTGCCACGCATACCTCATAGGGCTCGAGTGTCAAATCCTGCAGTTGCGCTTCCAGCTTATGCAGACAGAGATAATGCTCGTATCCTTTGAGTGCGGTGTAGCGAAGTGTGCCACCCAACGCCTCGTTGAGCAGCGGCAACTCCTTGTTCATCAACTGGTCGGTAAGCGTATTCGTCTTGGTGCCGATGCCGATCGTGATGTTGTTGAGCTGTGCCACCATCGCCGCCGGGATGAGATACGCGAGTGACTTTCCCACCCCCGTGCCGGCTTCGATCGCCAGGTGCTTCGACTCGCTGAACGCATCGTTGATCTCGACCGCCATATCGACCTGCTCTTGACGCTCCTCGAAATACGGATACATCGTGCCCGCGATCCCGTCGGGTGAGAGCGCGCACGCGACCTCAGCGAAGTCCGGGAAGGTGAGCGCCTCGCATTCGTAGGCATCGAGAAAGTCGGGGCGCTTGTCCTCCTTGATGTGGCGAGCGCGAAACGCGCGAAGATCAAGTGACTTGGGAGCGCCGCTTCCCGCGACTCCTCGTTGATGCTCGGCGATCATCGCGATCCACGCACCCAACGGCCAGCGCTTTGGCGCCGTCAATCGTGCCATGGCGTCGATGATGTCGAGATCGAGCAGGCTGATTGCGACCAGACTCAAGCGCCAGAGTTTCGCAAGCGCTTCCACGTCGTTGATCGCACGATGAAGCCCCTCTGCCTTCTCCGGAAAGAACTCGCTCACCAGCGCATCTTGATTGTGCGCGCGCAGATGAGGGAACGCGATACGCGTGATCTCGACCGAATCAAGCCAGGGACCGGGCAGAGGTTCGCACGCCGCCTCTATGAACGAGCGATCGAACGGCGCGTTATGCGCCAAGATAGGGCTCTTACCGATGAACGCGCGAATGCGCGGTGCAACATCTGCGATGGATGGTGCGTCAGCCACATCTTCGTTGGTGATCGAGGTCAGCTTGGTGATCATCGGCGAGATCTTGACCGTCGGCCTCACGAATGTGGAGAACACATCGACGATCTCAGGACCATCCATGCGCACGATCGCGACTTCGATGATCTCATCCGAATAGGGATTCAGACCGGTGGTCTCAACGTCGAGAAGACAGATCTCTGGTTCGAAACCGAAGCGTTGCGTTGCTGCCAATGCGATAAGATCGGTCGTCGAAGACCGATCAGTTATGGAGTAATTCCCCGCGGTTGTGTTCATATTTTAAGAGTATCATGAGGATAGGACGACCATGCTACAATACGCTCGATGAAGAGTAGGAAACGCATACAGAAGAACCCGAACATCCGCGGCGAAGTCGAGAAACGCAAGACAGTGTCGACTGACGAGTCTATCGACTCTGTCGTGTCCGTAGCACCCGCTGAGCCGCTCGCGACAGACGCGTCGGATCCTGCTGCGGAGACCACCCAGCGAATCGATGCGATCGCACTGCAAACACCCACTGAAGTGATTGCGGCGCTCAAGCCAGCCGCTGAAGAGCTTGCGCTTCCTGTCGGACAGACTCGTCAGGATCGAAAGAAGAGTGTCGCAGCCCCTCAGGTGAAGCCCGTGACCATGGCACAACCAAAACCCAAGAAAAAGAGGACCGCCCTCATTGCAGTACTCGTCAGCCTCGCTACCCTTCTGCTCTTGTTGGGAGCCGGATGGTTCTACCTCGATATGAGGGATACCGAGAGCGCGCAATTCGTACCCAACGGGATCACGCTCGATGGCATTGCGCTAGGAGGGATGACGAAGAGCGAAGTCGCCGAGACCGCTGCGCAGATCGTCGAGGGGTACGAGTCAACGGTCATCGATCTGAAAGCGGGAGACAACACCGTTGCGCTCATCATGGGCGACTACATCAGTAGCGACCCCGAAGAGATCACCGCGCAGATCATGGAGGTACGTCTCGAAACCCCGCTCTGGGATCGTCTCATGCACGACTATTTCGATGGTCAGATCCCCGCCGCGTTCGAGATCGGGCACCTCATCGATACCGATGCCATTGCAGCGACCGCCGCCGATGTATCAGCTCAATATAGTTATGCCGCGGTGGACGCAATGATGTACTTTGAAGGGTTCACTCCGGTACTGACCGATGCACAGACCGGATATTGGATCGATCCTGATCAGACCGCGGTCGAGATCGAGAACGCAATACTTGAGAATCTGAGCGGAAACGAGGTCACACAGATCTATGCCGCCTCGACGATGACGACTCCCCAGGTATATCGTGACGACCTGAAGGTCCCGGTACTGACGTGCAATATCGGCGCGCGTCAGGTCATGCTTTGGAATGGCGACGAGCTGGTAAAGACCTATCCGTGCGCGGTCGGGCAACCCGCCTACCCGACATTCCCGGGCGAATACTACATCGGGGCGAAGGAGGTCGATCCTCCTTGGTACAATCCCGACCCGGAAGGTTGGGGCAGAGGAGCACCTAAGTTCATCCCCGGACCCAATGACGCACTCGGTGCGCGGGGACTGCATATCTTCACTCTCGAGGGGTATGACACCCAGATGCTCTTCCATGGCGCACTCGCGTCAGGATTGGCAGGGACGGCGACGACGCACGGCTGTATCCGTATGTTCAATAGCGATGTCATCGACCTGTACGATCGCGTTCCGGTCGGTACGCGTGTGTCCCTTTCCTACTAACTCTCGTCATTAACCTCATATACCGTCAGCCTCAGATATCATCCGACGGGTGGGATGTAGCGCCCATGGTTCTCTTTTTCACTGGAATGATTCTGCTATTATGAGTAACTGCACGGAGGGGTGGCAGAGCGGCTGAATGCGCCGGTCTCGAAAACCGGTCTACCGGTATCCCCGGTAGCGTGGGTTCAAATCCCACCCCCTCCGCCATCTGAGTGGGTCTTGATCGGATTTGAACCCGAGAGGGCACATGCGACTTCGAGGAGCATGTGGTTCGAGCGAAGCGAGATCTCGCAGATGTGCTACGCACATATGCGCAAATCCCACCCCCTCCGCCACAAGTGAATTAATGAGCTCTGTAAGAATCGATCAATGTTCTTGGTGAAGGTGGATTGGGGGGATTTTCAGTCCCTCTTCCTCCCCTATTGGACGAGCCTGGGGCTTATGAACCCTTAGGCAAAAGAGTTACAATGAAGACGCTGTAAAACGATCCGCATAACCTTGGCTCCAAGCCAAAGGAAGGAACGAGGCACATGCCGACTCTGAAAGAGCTCACCATTCTTCACTCCAACGATCTTCACGGTGATTTCCTCGCAAAAGAGGTGGACGCCGAACTGCTTGGTGGTATTTCTCACCTTTCGGGATATGTCGCCAAGGTGCGCAAAGATACTCCCAACGTGATCTACGCGATCGCCGGTGATATGCTACAAGGTTCGATCATAGACAGCGAGTTTTTAGGGCTTTCGACCATCGAGATCATGAATCTGCTTGGACCCGATGTAGCGACGGTGGGCAATCATGAGATCGACTACGGGCTGTCGCATCTGCTCTTTTTGGAGCGCTGTGCAAAGTTCCCCATCGTGAATGCGAACCTATACATCAAGAATCCCTATACCCGTCTATTCAAGTCGCACCATAAGATCAGGATGGACGGTATGCGCATTCTGTTCATCGGGGTGACGACCGAGGACATCTTGCTCGGCATCAAGAGTGACGTGCTCGGCAGCTTCGTTGATATCGAGGACGCCGCGCGCGAGGTCGGACGCATCTGTAACGCACATCGCAAGATCGATATCGACTACACCGTCCTGCTCACCCACATCGGATTCGAAGAGGATAAGCAGCTCGCTGCACTGCTCGATCCACGCTGGGGTGTGGATCTTATCATCGGCGGACACACCCACACGATCCTCGATGAGCCTGAGATCGTCAATGACATACTGATCGTGCAGGCCGGCGTCGGTACGAAACAGATAGGCCGCCTCGACCTGGTCGTCAACACCGATACCAACACCACGCATGATTTCAAATGGGAGCTCATCGCGATGAACGATGAGAATTGTCCGCGCGATCTCACGATGGAGAATACGATAACGCGCTTCAAGGACGAAACTGACGAGAAGTACGAGCGGATCCTCTGCCACTTCACCCATGATCTGACCCATCCCGACCGCTATCAAGAGACCGAGCTGGGTAATCTCATCTGCGACATACTGAGCAAGCAACTCGGTGTCGATCTGATCATGATCGGCTCGGGTTCGGTACGTAAAGAGAAGGTCCCGTCGATCCTGACGCTCCATGAATTCCGTGAGCTGTTCCCCTACGACGATAAGATCAAGCAGGTCTCCGTCACCGGCGCTCAACTGCGCAAGATGCTCACCTATGTGTTCCGTGATGAGATGTTCAACAGCGATCACACCGAGTACTACCAGTATTCCGATGATATCCGTATCGTGTATGACCGCACAAAACATGAGTTCACGACCCTTGAGATCGACGGCAAACCGATTGAAGATGAGACGCTCTATTCGCTGGGGTTGCAGGACTTCCACTTCGCCAACTTTGATAATTGTTTCGGATTTCCCATCGACGAGGTGCTCGAGAACGCGAACCCGCGCGTGCTGACGACCTCTATACATGATGTGTTGATCGAGGAACTCTCCCGATCGGAGGGGGCCATCGACGCACAGGTCGATGGACGTATCCAAGTAGTGGAGTAACAACAATGGAGCGAACTTCGCCAAAATCAATAGAGCATTATCCTTGTGAACATCAGGAACGCCCGCTGGTTGCGTAACGGGCGTTCCTGAAAAACTTCCACTCGTATTGAGAGCTCAGCTCATAGTTTTCTAGCTAAGCATCTCCCTCTTACGGCTCCATCGCACCGATGCAACGATCATTGCTCCACTCAGTGCGATGAACGTGATCCAGAGGTGAGCGTTCGTATCATCGCCGGTCTTCGGGTTTCCGGTAGAAGCACCGGGAGATGGGGTGGTTCTCGGGGTCGAATCGGGTCCTTTACCGTTGCCCTCATCACCGACCGGGATAATGAAGCTGAATTCAGCATACCCATCGGTGTACTCAGCGCGCACCATATAGGTTCCGGGAGCGAACGTCTTCAGGTATGCCTCCTTCAGATATATGACGCCTCCTTCTTCAACGAGGTAGTTGCCTGGATCGATCACCTCACCGGTGTTAAGAAGTACCAGGCGGAAGAACTTCTCGGACGGTCCGTCCGTAACACCCTTTGCATCACCGCTTCCAGACCACAGGCCGAAGTTGGTGATGACCGAGTACTTGATCGGCTCCACGACACCGACATCCTTGTAAGTTGCGGTGACCGTCACCGCACTTGCCGGCATCGTGAAGGTCGTCGTCGAAGCGGTAGTGTCAGAGAACGTTCCTCCTTCGCCTCCGGTCCAACGGTCGAAGATCTTGCCTTCCGACGCGCTGTCAGCAACGATAGTAACGGATGTTCCTGCTTCGTATGTTCCGCTACCGGTGCCACTGATAACGGTCAGAACATATACGGGAGGCGGACTGTATGCCGCGATGGTCAGTGAGACGCTCGCGCTTGCATCGTAGTTCTGCTTAGCAGCATAGCGTACAAAGTACGTACCCGGTGCAAGATCGGTTATGCTCGAGCTGAAGATCGGCGAGAAGCTTGTCCCGTCAACACTGAACTCCATGGATCCGTCAACACCGGTGATGGTTCCATCGCTGGCACCCACTGCGGTCTCATCGGTCTTGCCCAGACCGACAGGCACCGATTGTGCAGCGTTGTTGACCGTGAGCACATAGCTTGCGGTCGTCTCAGCATAGGCATCACAGGCTGACTTGGTCGCGCTGATCGTTGCAGAACCTGCGCCAACGATCGTGACCGCTCCGGTCAT
The DNA here is from genome assembly GCA_009784095.1 of Coriobacteriia bacterium. Taxonomy (GTDB): domain Bacteria; phylum Actinomycetota; class Coriobacteriia; order WRKU01; family WRKU01; genus WRDL01. Next base: position 8,950 of record WRDL01000035.1, read on the forward strand.
GCTGTCGACTGAAGCCACCGATGGATTGCTGCTCAGGTACGTGATCGCTCCTGATCCTCCGTCTCCAATGACCATTGCTTCATTGATGAACGGAGGCTCGCCGAAGGTCTTGGTGACCCCTGCGTTCGAGTCGGGGAACGATATGATCTGTGACGCAAGATCGGTATGGGTGAACATCGCGATGATCGCGATCGCACCATCTACCGCATCGCTTGCTGTCACGTAGTAGGTCTGAGATGTACTCGCTCCTGCGAAGAGTACAGGACTCAGTCCGGATGCACCGGTAAAGGTCAACGTGTTGATCGGCTTGCCGCCATCATCACCAAGCACGTAGTTCAATGTGATCGGACCTCCGACAACACCGGATGCGGAGGAAAGTGTTACTGCTGTGTCTCCCGCCTCGGCTCCGCTGTTGGTGATCGTGATGGTATACGTTACCACCGGTGCCGCTGCGGTCGTAAAGCTATGGGTGCTATCAGCTGTCATGGCAGCGCCCAGACTGTCTTTGAAGCCGGAGACGTGAACCGTGTAGCTAGTCGCATTATCTAGACCTGCATAAGAGACGGTATAGACCGTATCTTCTGCAGACCAGCTGCCGGCACCAAGGGCGGGCAAAGATCCGAGCTGGACCGATCCGGCCACTGAGGTATCCATCGCCCGGTCAAAGGTGATGGATATACTGCCTGAGGTGGCCACATCAGCACCGGTGGGGCTAAGAGAGGTCACGATCGGCGCGCTGGCATAGGGCACCACAAAGGGGATCTCGAGGTATTGGTCGGCATACCCGTAGCGGTAAAGCACCATCTTGAGGGTGTAGCTACCCGGGGTGGCAGGCGCGCTGATCGGCGTGTTGACCGCCGGGTTGGAGTTGGTGTTGTAGTTATACATCGCGCTGGTCGCCACAGAGGGTGCCGATCCATCGGTCGTGTAATAGATCTTGGAGCTGCGCAGGTTAAGCACGCTGGCCGGGCTGGCCGCATCGGCCAGCTCAAAGGTGGTCCCTGCCGGTATGCTCGAAGCGTTGTTGAGTATCACCAGATCCTCGGCGGTCACACCGGTCGCCGAACTGTTGACCGTGATCTTGGGGATGTTTTGGGCAGCCGAGGTACGCACCATCGAGCTGGCAAAGATCGCCCGGGTCTGCTCGGATGGGCCGAGCTGTCCGATGAAGAGGCGACTGACCGGTGGCAGCGAGAGTACCGAGGGTACCTGGGTCGCGCCCATCAGCTGGGTTGCGCTTGGTGCCACACCGGAGGTGATGGTGGCCCCGGACGGGTAGTAGTAGCGCGCATCGGTCAGCTGGGTCTTGCTAAAGGTCGAGGCAAAGCCGTCATAGGCGGTGGCCGTCACATTGTAGCCATCGCTGATGCATCCGGCCAGATCGCTCTTGGCAAGCGCATCGGTCAGTATACCTCCAAGCGTCGGTCCGCTGTTGGTCGCGTATGCCTGATAGGTACCAAAGGTATTGTAGCCGGCAAAGCTGTAGTTAAGCCCGCCTTCGGCAGTCGCGATCGCTTCAAGATCGGCCAGCGTAAAGGACTTGGCCGGGACCGTTGTCGAGACGGCCGCATCATAGACCTCGAGGACCACCATTGGTGGCTCAAGACCATCCCCACCCCAGTTAACGGGGATATAGCTACGATCGGTAAAACACGCGCTATTGGCAAAGGTATTCTTCTGTGCAGTCGGAGTCGCGTTGCCCCCGATGATCGAGGTTGCGGTCCTGGTCTGCAGAGAATTATTGCCGAGATTGGCAAATGTCTGGACATAGGAATTCAACTGTCCAAGAGAGGCACTGACAAGGGTCGGGAGAGTGAATACGTCATTGACTTTGAAGCTGTTGCCGGTGCACTCATAGAACATCCGATAAGCGAATGTAGCGCCTGCTGTCGTAATGCCTTGGGGCAGGTTGAAGATGTCGTTCATCGTGAACGCGGCTCCGCTGCAGCCATTGAACATACTGGAGGCGAATCCAGAGGTAGTGCTCGCCAAGATGCTATTGCTCGGTAGGTTGAACGCAGCTCCCATCGTAAAGGCATCCCCACTGCAGCCACTGAACATCGCGGTAGCAAAACTCGCGCCCGGGTTGGTAACGGTTGTGGGAAGGGTGAACACATCGTTCATAGTGAAGGCGGGACCGCGGCAATTGGCAAACATATTGGTCGCAAACCCACCACTGCCGGTAAACGAGGTCATACCCGAGGGCAGATTGAAGATGTCGTTCATGGTGAACGCCGTACCCCAGCAATTCTCAAACATGTATTGGGCAAATGCACCACCTGATGCGGTCACCGTCTGGGGGAAGTTGAACACCTCGTTCATATTGAACGCCGCACCGTTGCAACCGGCAAACATTCTTGCCGCAAAACTATCACCGACCTCGGTAATCCCTACGGGGAAGGTGAATACATCATTCATCGTGAATGCCGCACCGTTGCATCCATTGAACATCGTTTGGGCAAACGATGCCGTAACAGTGTCGATCCCACTGGGCAGATTGAATACCTCATTCATGGTGAAGGTGGTGCCGGTGCATGAAGCGAACATGCCACCCCCGAAACCCGAGCCTACCGATGTGAGACCGGCAGGGAGGTTGAAGACTTCGTTCATAGTAAAGGAAGGCGAGTTGCACCCCCAAAACGTATTATTGGCAAAGAAGTTGCCGACTGTGGTGATCTCATCCCATTCGTCAGAGAACTTGAAATCAGGTCCCATGGTTAGATTCGTACAACCATAGAATGTGTTTACCCATTCTAGATTAGGAGGAGCAGCCGATCCTGAGATCTGCGCTTCGGTCCTGGTCATCGCAAGTGTCAGCGGACTGACGACCTTGGTGACGAGCGCCTTGTTTGCTGCCGTGCTCGCGCCGGTGGTCCCACTATGAAAACCGAATGCACCCAACCAGGCATCTTCGGATCCGTTCGGGGTTATGGTGATGGTGTAGGTACCGGCGTTGGTGTAGGTATGAGGTATACCGACACTGCTCAGACTGACCGGCGGAGCTCCCGTATCCGTACTGGCAATGGTTTGCTCTGCAGACCCATCACCCCAGTTGATATTCCAGTTGTAAGGCCTTTCTACTCCAGTTGGATAGAGATTCGACATGTTGGTACCGTTGAGCGGCCCACTGGTCGGGATGGCAAAGGTGCCACCAGCCGGGACCGTGACCTCGAAGACGAATTCTTCAGCAGCCGGCTGCGATGTCGGCGCTGACACGGTGATGATCGCTAATTGTTGCGCGACTTGACCCACATCGGTAAAGAGCCTGAGTACACCGATCCCGCCAGCGTCTCTGATACCGGTCAACGACGATTCGTCGCCACCGGACACACCCTGCTCATACGCGACCAGAGCATTCGCGGAGACGAGTTCGTCTTTTGTCAGTCCGGATCCGTCTACTTTATAGAGATCATGCGTGGTGAACGTGA
>WRDL01000036.1 GCA_009784095.1 Coriobacteriia bacterium
CGATCGAGCGATATCTTACCGTTACTGTCGATCTCGAGTACCTCGGCTTTGACCTCATCACCGATCGAGAGGACGTCTTCGACCGTGCCGACTCGTCCGTTGGCAACACGCGAAATATGTAACAGTCCGTCCTTACCGGGCAGCAATTCGATGAAAGCACCGAAAGACTGTATCGCGACGACGCGTCCTTCGTAGATCTCCCCGACCTCAGGGTCTTTTACGATCATATTGATGCGACGGGCCGCCATCTCTCCTCCGGTGTCCTTCGAAGCGATGTAGATGGTGCCATCCTCTTGGATATCGATCTGCGCGCCGGTCTCTTCCTGGAGACCGCGAATGATCTTACCGCCAGTCCCGATGACTTCACGGATCTTGTCGACCGGGATCTTGATGGTGATGATGCGAGGCGCATTCTCAGAGAGCTCGGAGCGCGGCTCGGGCAGGACATCTTGCATCTTGCTCAGGATGTAGGCGCGTCCTTCATTGGCTTGGCGCAGCGCTTCGGTCAGTATTTCGACCGATAGACCGCTGGCCTTATTGTCCATCTGAAGCGCCGTGATGCCTGCAGGCGTTCCGGCGACCTTGAAGTCCATGTCGCCGAGAAAGTCCTCGAGACCTTGGATGTCGCTCAGTATCGCGACCTTGTCATCCTCTTTGATCAGTCCCATCGCTATTCCCGAGACCGGCGCTGTGATCGGCACTCCTGCGTCCATCAACGCAAGTGTCGATCCGCAGACCGAGGCCATCGATGATGAGCCATTGCTCTCGAGCACCTCGCTGACCACACGGATCGCATACGGGAAATCATCCTCTGCCGGTAGTACCGGGATCAACGCACGCTCGGCGAGCGCTCCGTGACCGATGTCACGACGTTTTGGACCGCGCATAAAGCCGGTCTCTCCGGTGCAGAACGGAGGAAAGTTGTAATGATGCATATAGCGTTTGCCCTCGACCGGATCGATCGTGTCCAAGCGCTGCCACTCGCTGAGCATTCCCAGCGTAGCGATACTGAGGACCTGAGTCTGACCGCGGGTGAAGAGACCTGAACCATGTACCTTGGGCACATAGCCGACCTCTACCGTGATCGGGCGGATCTCCGTGGTCGTGCGACCATCAGCACGCTCGCCCTCATCAAGCACCATCGCTCGCATGGTCTTCTTCTCGAGGGCTTTAAGCGCCGCCTTGACGAATTTACCGTTCTCCTCGATCTCTGCGTCCGTGAAAAGCTCGGCAAGCTCGGTCTTGACCGCGTCGACATCTGCCATGCGTGACTGCTTGTCAGCGTTATGAAGCGCCGCATGCATCTTGTCGGCTCCGGCCTGCTCGATCTTCTCGGTGATCCACTCGGGAGTAGCATCTAGCTCGATCTCGAGCGGAGTGATATCCATCTTGGCGAGCAGTCTGTCCTGCGCGGCGCAAAACTCGCCGATCGCCTTTTGCGCGAATTCGAGTGCGTCGAGCATGACGTCTTCGGGGATCTCTTTGGCTCCAGCTTCGATCATATAGACCGCGTCGACGCTTCCGCCAACGACCAGATCGAGATCCGATGCTTCGGCTTCCTCATAGCTGGGATTGACGATGAACTCTCCGGTCTCGACATTGCGCGATATGCGCACTCCGGCGAGCGGACCTGAGAACGGCGCACCCGCGATCTTGAGCGCAGCGCTGGCGCCCATGATCGAGATGACATCGGGCGGATCTACTTGGTCGGCGGACAGTACCGTCGCGACGATCTGGACTTCGTTGCGAAATCCCGAATCGAACGCACTACGGACCGGACGGTCGATCATACGGGCGGTCAGCGTAGCGCGCTCACTGGCACGCCCTTCACGCTTCAAGAACCCGCCCGGGATCTTTCCTGCGGCATACATACGCTCCTCGAAGTCTACGGTGAGCGGGAAAAAGTCTGCGTCACGCGGATCCTTCGAAACACAAGCGGTGACGAGTACCATCGTATCATCCTGGCGGACGACGACCGCTCCACCCGCCTGTTTGGCGAGCTCACCGGTCTCGAGCGAATAGGTTCTTCCGAACAGCTCGAAAGTCTCTTTGATTTCTGACATTGTATCTTCTTCTCTCTTCTCCACCTTGCGCCCCATGCGCAAGGCATCCTCGAACGCGCAACTCTGTGTGCGCGCTTCATTTACTCTCGTCGTTCGTCTACCCTCTGATACCGAGTTTAGCGATCAACTCACGATATGCTTCGATATCGCGCTTCTGCAGATAGCGCATAAGGCGACGACGCTGACCGACCAACATAAGCAGGCCGCGACGTGTGTGATGATCGTGCGGATGATCCTTGAGGTGCTCGGTCAGATCCTTGATGCGCTGGGTGAGCAACGCGATCTGGACCTCGGTCGAACCGGAATCATGCTCATTCTTGCCGTACTCGGCAACAATGGCAGCGGTCACTTCTTTTGATAAAGGCATAGAACACCTACTTTCCGCGACAACACGTAAGCGCGCTATCGCATACGCCTCAAGCTGGGGTAAGCGGGGGTGTTTCCCAACGATCCTAAGCAAGAGGTAAACGAAAACAACTGAGTAATTGTATAGGTTTCCAGCAATTCACGCAAATCAACGTGGCGCGTCAAGGAGATCTCAAGGATGCGTGGAATTATCAAGTGATGTAATCTTGCGCGACCTCGCGTGCATGCAGATCGATCAGCTCGATCTGATCGAGTGACTCGACCGGCTCGATCTCGATCGAGTTGAGCGTGTGTTCGACTACTTCGGGTATGCCCAGAAAGCTCAATCGTTCATTGAGGAACGCTTCGACAGCGATCTCATTGGCGGCGTTGAGTATCGCAGGCGCGGTCCCTCCGGTGCGACCGGCTTCAAAGCCCAGTTCAAGACATTTGAAGGTATTCGTATCGACCGGCTCGAAGGTGAGATCGCGCAACTTGGTCATGTCCAAAGGTTCGAGCGGAGCGCTCCACCGATCAGGATAGCTCAGCGCATACTGGATTGGTATACGCATGTCGGTCGGCCCGAGGTGAGCGATCACCGAACCGTCTTTGTACTCGACCATCGAATGAATAACGCTTTGCGGATGCACGACGACTTCGATGTCATCATAATCAAGGTCGAACAAATGATGCGCCTCGATGACCTCGAGCCCTTTATTCATCATGGTCGCTGAATCGATCGTGATCTTCGCACCCATACTCCAGGTCGGATGTGCAAGCGCTTGCTCAGCTAAGATGTGGGCGAGGTCCTCGATACTTGCGCCTCTGAACGGACCACCGCTCGCGGTCAGCCAGATCCGCGAGAGTGTTCTACGATCCTTCTTCTTGATGCATTGGAATATCGCCGAATGCTCGCTATCCACCGGTAGCAGTCTTCCCGTCTTGGCAAGCGGCATGACGAGATCACCACCGGCGACCAGACTTTCTTTGTTGGCCAGCGCCAAGACCTTCCCCGCGCTGAGCGTTGCGACCGTCGCGCGCAACCCCGCAGCCCCTACGAGCGCGTTGACCACGATGTCGGGATCACACACCTCGATCATGTCGATGATCCCTTGCGAGCCTCTCAACACCGAGATATCGGTGTCGCTCAATGAGGTCGCGGTCAGAAGTGCCGCCTTCTCGTTGGACAACGCAACATATTCGACCTTGAAGAGTTCCGCTTGCTTGACGATCTCTTCGACCGATGTATGGGCGGCAAGAGCCACCACCTTAAGTCGATCCTTCTCCTTTTTACAGATCTCGAGTGTTTGGACACCGATCGAGCCGGTCGAGCCGAGGATCGCTACGCGCAAACGCTTCCTATCGATTTCGCTGTGCGCAGCGCTCATAAAAGATCTGCCCTCCCCAAGATAATGTGGGCGATGATGATTATCAGGAGCACGAGTATCGAGGCGGTGAACAGTGAGTCCATCCTATCAAGGAGTCCTCCGTGGCCCGGCAGCATGATCCCGGAATCCTTGACCCCCGCCTCGCGTTTTATGCTTGACTCGAAAAGATCACCGATGAAAGCTGCGATCGCCACGAGAAGACCCACGAGGAAGGGGACCATGAACGGGATATGCAAATTGGGGATCATCAGCATGAAACCCCAGATAACGACCGAGCCGAGGATCGCAAAGACCAGTCCTTCCCAGGTCTTCTTCGGCGAGATATCGGGGGCGATCTTATGCCGACCTAGCAGTGAGCCACCTATGTAGGCGAACGAATCAGAGGCCCACACACTGAGCACCGTCAGCAGAGCGAAGAACAGTCCGCTCTCCATCTCGCGGATCAATATTATGGCAGCGAGCGGTAGACCGACATAGATGGAACCAAAGAGTGCGAGGGCCGCGTCTTTGGTCGATGAGGTCGGATTGAGTGCGGTATAACCAAGCAGAACGCATAATCCGAGTGCGATCGCGCAGAATAGAGCAAAGATGCCGGTCATGATGCCGGTCGGAAGCAACTGGTTGAAGAACCCTTGTATCTGTCTGGCAGCTGCGATCAAAGGTAGTGCGATCGAGAGCATGACCCCGATAGAACGCACGGTCTTATTCATACGAGGTGCAGTGATGTCAAAGAACTCGGTAGAACAGAAAAGCGCGAGGAGAGCGAAAAAGATCGGAAGAACAAGAAAGGTGTTTCCCAGATATAGTGCTGCGAGAAAGAGGACTCCCCAGATGAGCGCGGTCACCGTACGTGTGATGAAGGTCGAACTCTTGATACCCTGCGGTCGGCTCGAGGATGGTGGTGCCACTACACACCTCCGAAACGCCGCGCACGGTGCTGAAAGGCGATCACACAAGCAAGGAACTCATCACGATCGAAATCGGGCCACAATGTGTCCGAGACGACGATCTCGCTGTAGGCGATCTCATAGAGCAGGAAGTTCGAGATGCGCATCTCGCCGCTCGTGCGGATCAACACATCCGGATCGGGGATCTTGGCGGTGCTGAGATGCTGGGCTATCGTGTCGGTGGTGATATCCTCGGATCTAAGTGATCCTACCTCGACCTCGGTCGCGATCGAGCGGACCGCGTTGACCAGATCGGTTCGTGCACCATAGTTGACCGCTACCACCAGCGTCAGACCCTTGTTCTCCTTTGTCTTATCCACGCAGTTCTCGAACGCTGCACGAGTTTTTGCGGGCAACGCGCTCTTGTCGCCGATGACCTTGACGCGCACGTCCTTTTCCTGCAGACTTTTCAACTCACGCTCGAGCACTTCTACGAACAGGGACATGATACCTTTGACCTCGTCTTCGGGACGCGTCCAATTCTCGGTCGAGAACGAGTAGATCGTCAGATACTCAATGCCCAGCTCGATGGTCGAAGCGATCGCTTCGCGTACCATCGCAGCGCCTGCCTTATGCCCGAATACGCGTGGCTTTCCGCGCTTCTTGGCCCATCTGCCATTCCCGTCCATGATGATAGCAACATGACGGGGGATGTTGTACTCGTCAAGAGACGCGAGTAGGGATTTCGCACGCTCACTCGTGTAAAAGGAAGCGATATCTTTCGCGGGATTTGCCAAGAGGCTTTAGACCTCCATTATTTCCGCTTCTTTTGCCTTGAGAGACTCGTCGATGCGTTTGATCGCGTCATCGGTGTATTTCTGTACTTCCTTTCCGGCACGTATCACATCATCCTCGGAGGCGTCGCCGTTCTTTTTAAGCACATCGAGACGGTGATTCGCATCACGTCGGATGTTACGGGTCGCGACACGGGAGTCCTCTGCGTGATTACGGGCAAGTTTGGTCAACTCGATCCTACGCTCCTCGGTCGGTGTGGGAAACGAGATACGAATCAACATGCCGTCGTTGTTGGGCACCAGACCTAGATCTGAGGTCAATATCGCCTTTTCGACCGCTTTTAGCATCTTCTTGTCCCAAGGTTCGATCACGAGTGAGTGCGCATCGGTCGATTTGATGGTCGCCAACTGATTGATCGGCATGGGGCTGCCATATGCCTCGACCATCACGCGATCGAGAACCATCGGTGTGGCTCGGCCGGTCCGCACCGTCGCGAACTCGTTGAGCATCGCATCATGAGTCTTATCCATATGATCACGCGTGGTGGACAGAATTTCATTAATCATCCGCTCGTTCCTCTCACGATCGTTCCGACTGGTTGTGCCCGCAGGGCGCGTAAGATATTCCCATCCTCGTGCATGTTGAAGACGAGTATCGGCAGATCATTATCCATGCATAGGGTGACCGCGGTCGAGTCCATGACTTTGAGCCCCTGATTTATCACATCGATATAGGTGAGTTCATCGTATTTGACGGCGTCACCATATTTTTTTGGGTCCTTATCGTAAACGCCGTCGACGCCGGTCGCTTTCATCACGCACTCTGCACTGATCTCGCATGCGCGCAGAGCAGCGGTCGTATCGGTCGTGAAATAAGGGTTGCCGGTCCCACCGGCGAAGATGACGACCCTTCCCTTTTCAAGATGACGCACCGCCCGAAGGCGGATGTAGGGCTCGGCGACAGCTCTCATCTCAATCGCGCTCATCACGCGGGAGGCCACCCCGGCTCGCTCCAGTCCGTCCTGCAAAGCGAGCGCGTTCATTACGGTCGCGAGCATGCCGATATAATCACCGGTCGCGCGATCCATACCATTGGCGCTTGCCGCCATACCTCTAAAGATATTCCCGCCACCCACGACTATCGCGACCTCATGCCCCTCGTCGACGATCGATTTTATCTGTACTGCCATAGAATCGATGACCGAGGGATCGATACCATACTTGCGATCCCCCATGAGCGCCTCACCGGAAAGCTTGAGCAAGACCCGCTTATAACCCGTCACAAGAACTCCTTTTCTTTGATACCTCTTTCATTGTAGCGTACGCATAAAAAAAATGCCGTACGCTCGGTACGGCATTTTCGTTGTTCCCTCACAAGCTATGCGGGATTCGTCTCCCCCAGATTGTAGCGCTCAAATCCAGTGATCTCGATGGTGTCTCCGACCTCCTTGGCGACTTTTTTGGTCAGGTCGGCGACCGAGATGTCCATGTCCTTGACGAACGCCTGCTCGACAAGTGCCTGCTCCTTGAAGAACTTATTCAGACGACCTTCGGCCATCTTCTCTTGGATCGCTTCCGGCTTGCCCGAATCAGCGGCTTGAGCGCGATAGATGCTCAGCTCGTGATCGATTACCTCTTGGTCGAAATCATCGCGAGTCACTGCGATAGGGTCTGCCGCCGCGATCTGCATTGCGATATCGCGCGCGTACGTCTTGAAGACCGGGTTATCAGCGGTCGCCTGGTCACCCAGCGCGAATTTGACCAACACACCGATCTTGGCGCCACCATGTATGTAGCTCGCGATCGCGCCGTTCCCTTCGACTTCGTGTCGTGTGAACCGAGCGACGCTCATATTCTCGCCGAGCTTGCCGACCAGCTCACCGAACGATTCTTCGATGGTGATGTCGCGTCCCGGGAACGAAAGCGTTTGGAGCTCTGCTACGTCAGCCGGGTCCTGATCAGCGACGACCTGCGCGATATCATCGACAAAACCGGTGAAGGTCGCGTTGCTTCCTACGAAGTCGGTCTCACAGTTGACCTCGGTGAGAACACCCACCTTGCTGTCATCGGAGACGAACGAGGCGATCGCGCCCTCATTGGCTGCGCGACCCGCCTTCTTGGCAAGTGTCGCGAGTCCACGCGTGCGAAGGACATCCACCGCTGCGCTTATGTCACCTTCTGTCTCGACGAGCGCATTCTTGCACTCCATCATCCCTGCTCCCGTGATCGTACGGAGCTCTTTTACGAGTGTGGCAGTTATATTGGCCATGATTGCCTCCTTTAGTCCTCTACCACGATGACGGTCTCGGTGACCGCATCATCGGTTACGGGGTTCTCTTCGAAAACGACGTCTTGAGAAGCGACCTCGATCGGTGCCTCCTCAAGTGCTCCTTCATCTACGCTCTCCTCTTCTTCGATCGTCTCTGCTCCATCCTCGATCGGTGCATCCACGGCAACGATTTCTTCTGCGACCTCTTCATGCGCTTCCGGGGCATCGACCGCGACGGGTTCATCGATGGTCCCTAGGCTGGCGCCACCGTTACCATCCAAAATTCCGGATGCGATGACATCAGCGACTAGGGTGATCGAGCGGATCGCGTCGTCATTTGACGGGACCGGGAAATCGACCTCGTCGGGATCGGCGTTGGTATCGAGCATACCGATGATCGGAATACCCAGGCGACGTGCTTCGTTGACCGCGTTTATCTCGCGCTTGGTGTCAACGACAAAGATCGCCTGCGGCATCGAATTCATGTCGCGTATACCGTTCAAGTTATTCTGGAGCTTGACGAGTTTCTTGTGCAGAAGTATCTGCTCCTTTTTTGGAAGATCGGCCATCGAGCCATCATCGATCATCTTCTCAAGCTTTTGCATGTAGTGCACCCGCGAGCGGACCGTATCCCAATTGGTGAGCATGCCACCGAGCCAACGATTGGTCACGTACGGCATACCGGAGAACTTCGCCGCGCGATAGAGTGGCTCCTGCGCCTGCTTTTTCGTGCCGACGAAGAGGATCGTGCCTCCGCGTTGCCCGACGGTTCGAGCGAAATTGTAGGCATTCTCTAGCTCAAAAAGGGTCTTTTGCAGGTCAATGATGTAGATCCCACCCCGCTGAGCAAAAATATAGGGTTTCATTTTAGGGTTCCAGCGTTTGGTCTGGTGTCCGAAGTGGACGCCTGCTTCTAGCAGACCCTGCATAGTGACTGATGCCATGATGGCCTTCCTTTCGGTTGTTCTTCTGCCAGTATCATTCCTTCACACCACCGCTTTCTTGCGGCACCTCGGTACTCCAGTCCACTGGCATGTGGATTGATATTGCCTAGATATCGTAGCGTGTAGCTGGGGAAGCGTCAAGTATTTATGGAGGACCGAGCCGCTAGCGACCGGCACAACTTGGCATCCCTGTTGGTGTTATTTGTCTGAGTAGTGATACGGAACGAGCAAGATCGAGATGTTGCGATGGTTCTGAAGCGCCCGGATCAGCATGAAGGTCGATTGATTGTGGAGAACTTGATCGTACCAGTTCTTCACGACGAACTTGGTAAGCACGATCGCCATCACCTCGCCGCTCTTAAGATCGGCCTCACGCTCTTCTATGAAGTCCTCGACCGGTGGAATGATATTGCGGTATTGGTTCATCACAACCCAGAGTGGATCGTCGATCTCATACTCCGCCCATTTCTTCTCGAGTAGATCGGCTCGCTCTCGTTCGGTAGCGATATTGAGAGCAACGACGTTCGAGCTGAGCTTGTTCGCGTAGTTGAGCATCTTGAGCGATGAGCGATCGATCCCTGCCACCGGGACAATGCAGAGGAAGTTGTCGGAGGTCTCACTCTTGCGATAGCGCGCCTGGAACTCTTCTTTGGAGATGAAGACGCTTTCTCGCACCACCTCATAGTGATGATGGACGCGCCACATCAAGAAGATGAGAAGCGGGATCGCGATGGCAAGCATCCATGCACCATGAGTGAACTTCATGACGAAGACGATCAACAGACCGACAAGCGTCATGGTCGCTCCCAAGACGTTGATCAGCATCTTCTCCCGCCAGTGCGGCTCCTTGTCGCGGATCCATTTACGTGTCATCCCAGCTTGCGAGATGGTAAATGAGAGGAACACTCCTACGGAATAGAGCGGGATCAAATAGTGGACTTCCGCCCTGAAGATGATGACCAGCAGACTCGCTACCACCATAATCAGCATGATGCCGTTCGAAAGGCTCAACTTCGAGCCTCGTTGCATGAACTGACGCGGCATGAACCCATCATGGGCCAGTATCGCGAGGAGATTGGGAAGGTCGGTATAGGCAGTATTGGCCGCCAGAAACAGGATGAACGCGGTGGCGAACTGCAGGACATAGAAAAGCGGTGAGCCGCTCCCGAAGACCGCAGCACCCATCTGGGAGATGACGGTCTTGCCTTCTATGGGGATGACCTGGAGAGTTTGCGCAAGGATCACCGAACCGCCGAAGATGAAGAGCACGATCGTGGCCAAGGCATAGAGTACGATCTTCGCGTTACGCTGCCGCGGCTCCTTGAATGAGGGCATCGAATTTGAGACCGCTTCGATACCGGTCAACGCCGTACAACCGGATGAGAACGCGCGCAGCAAAAGCAGCACGAAGACAAAGCTCAGCATCGGTTCCATGGTCTGCGCGGGAACATTGGAATATGTCAGCGGGTGCAGTTTGCCGGCGGCAAGCTCGACGAGACCGGTGATGATCATCGTTGCCATAATGACGATGAACGCATAGGTCGGCACACCGAATACCTTAGATGCCTCACGCGCACCACGCAGATTGAGCAACGTGACGATCGCTATGCCCAGCAGAGCGATCGGCACACGCAGACTCAACAAGATCGGAAAGGCTGCGATCAGTGCAGCGGTCGCCGAAGAGATCGATACCGCAACAGTCAGGATATAGTCGATCACCAATGAAGCGGCGGCGACAAGGGCCGGTCCTTTGCCGAAGTTGTCGGAAGCGACATTATAGGCACCCCCGCCACTTGGGTAATGATTGATGATCTGCACATAGGAGAATGCGAGTACGATCAAAAGCAATATGATAGGGATGGCTATCGGTCCTAAGAACCGAAGCGATATGATTCCGAGCATCGGCACCAGAACGATAAGGATCTCTTCGATCGCATACGCGACCGAGGAGACGGCGTCACTTGCCATGATCGGCAAGCCCCAGAACCAGCCGAGCTTCTCTTCAGCGAGTCGGTCGTTCTCCAGCGGTCGCCCAAGGAGTGCGTTCTTGACTTTATCGTAGGTGGTTACCCTGCTCACGCAATGATCCTTATCTGGTTTTGTGGGTTCTCTTCTCCCGAAAGACTATTAAAGCACTTTGACAAGTAAATGCAAGTTGACTGCTATGGTAGGCACCCTTCTGTTGTTTATCTGTTTTGAACTGATCATACTTTCCCTCATGCGGTCCGTTTGTTAAAATGACTACTCTGAGTAGGTCGAACGGCAGCATGCGCGCGAGCGCATGAGGAAAGTCGGGGCTTCACAGGGTAGGATGCCTGTTAGATGCAGGGCGCGGTGACGCGACGGAAAGTGCCGCAGAAAAGAAGACTCCCACTGGCCGCAAGGCAAAGGGAAAAGCTGAAACGGTGCGGTAAGAGCGCACCAGCATCGGGGTTACCCGGTGGCTTGGTAAACCCCATCCGAAGCAAGAGCATGTAGGCGTGATCAAGGCTGACCCGGCCGTCACGCGGGTAGCTCGCTCGAGGTGCACGGTGACGTGCATCCCAGATAAATTGTCGTTATAACAGAACCCCGCTTACAGACCTACTCAGACATCACGCACGATCAGCGCCTTTCCAACCACAGTGTAAGCTGGAACATCACGATGAACAAGACGACGTGAGCAAGGGGCATAAAACTCACCCATGACAGTTTTTTCTTCCTCCAAGAATAGATGAGTGAGGCGAAGAACGTCACCAGATAGGTCCCCGCAATGAAATAAGTGGTGAAGGAAACGATCCCGCTGAGTACCGCTCCGGGAGCCGACCAGTCCGTCATATTAAGATTTCCGATCGACATGATCGTCGCAAGCCAAGACCCCATCGATAGAGGGATCGGGAGTGCAAGCAGGAGAAAGACAACAATGATCGGGAGCGTCTTCCTCGGAGACGTGCTCATCTCACGCTCTCGTTGTGCTTTCTCAAGATCGACACTGTGATCAGACTCGTCAAAATAACCCATATCCTGTCCCTTCGTCTATCCTTGTCTCAGTGCTTTGAGCGCTTCGATGTTTATGATATCTTTTTCCGGCATCTCCCCGGGAAGCTCTGTGATGACGGGCATGCTCTCAAGTTCTGAATGCTTCTCTCCCAGATGCAGAAGGATCTTGAAGCCTTTGAACCCGATCTCACCTTCGCCTATCCAGGCGTGACGATCTTTCTTCGAACCACGATCGAACTTGCAGTCGTTCGCGTGCGCGAATCGCCAGAGCCCGAGCGCTCCGACGTTGACTATTTCATCGATGATCTCGGTCCAGCCCTCGGCAGAGCTCACGTCGTATCCCGCTGCCCAGGCATGACAGGTATCGATACAGATACCGAGGCGCTCATCGGCGACCTTCGTCTCATTGATGACATCGAACAACTCGGTAACGGTGCTCCCATAAGTGGTGCCGGCTCCTGCGGTGTTTTCAAGGATCAGTCGCGTCGAGCACACGATTCCTAGTTTTTCGCAAGCCCTATCAGCAATATCGAATGCGCGCTCTATCGCACGTGCCGCGCGCTTCACCGCTGCGGTCTGGTCGCCATCCACAACGTTACCCAGGTGCGTATTGACCCCTTCGGCTTCGATGATCGATCCACGTACCAGCTCGTCTGCCAGTGCCTCGACCGACTTCTCATA
>WRDL01000037.1 GCA_009784095.1 Coriobacteriia bacterium
ATGTCGAGAATCAGAATGACGATCTCATCATCGCGGATATCAGTATTGGTACTGAACACAACGGCCTCATCGAGAATTGGTACTATTACTCTATAGTGACGGAGTCATTCAGAAAAGAGGGTCCCATGCCAAACAACGAGCAACCCGAAGCCCTGGAAGCGCGGGGACGTTCGGCAGAGATCATCCCCTATCAAGATGGTAAAGTGGTCAAACTCTTCCTGAAAGGCTTTCCTGCTTTCATGATCGAGGCCGAGCTTGCCAACACGATCGAGGCGCACGCGCAGGGCGCGACGTCGATGCAGTGTTACGGCACCGTCGAGATGGACGGTCGTACCGGTATCGTGCTTGACTGGGTCAAGGGTGAGCCGATGACCAAAGCCGCCGAGAAGAATCCGATGATCCTTCTCAAGAGCGGTCAGATGCTTGCCGATCAGCATGTGTTGGTACACAGCAAGACCAGCGAGAGACTCCGTGACGTGCGCGAGCTGGCGGTCGAGTTCCTCGATGATGAGTCGCTTGCCGTCCTAAGCATTGACGAGCGTGAAAAGGCCAAACGCTACATCGCGCGCTTGCCGGAGGGTAACACGATTCTGCATCTTGATTTTCATACCGAGAACGTCATGGTCGACGGCACCGATTGTGTCACGATCGATTGGCTGACCGCCGCCAGAGGGTATCCCGAGGTCGAGATCGGCGTGATGGATTACGTCTTTCACTATGGTCTGCTCTTTCCCGGTATCAGCAAGTTGCAAGAGATCTTCTATACAACGGTGCGCTCGTTCGTCTACAACGGCTATCTGAAGAATTATCTCAAGGCGACCGGAGTAGACCTCGCCAACGTTGATCGCTGGCGATTGATCTCATTGATCATCAGGCGCCGGATCTGGGCGCATGAATTCGAGAAGGACACATTGACCGAGCAGATGAAGGCGTGTATCGCGCGGATCGAGGACTGATGAGTAGCGAGCAGACAGGACCGAAACGTAAGAAGGCGAACCCCGACATGCACGTTCTGCGGGCAAAATCGCGCTATTCGCAGCTGATAGCCGACACCTATCGTCGTATCCCGCCGGTGCTCGATGATATGGCACAGATCGTCGGAGTCTCTGTACCGGTGATCGAGGTAAATGATCAACGCAGATTGGGAAAGATACTCACCGAAGGCGGCGCCTGTATCGTCAAGAAGGAGGGCTATGACGCTGAATTGCTCGCAGTGGGAGCGACTCCGGCGCATGCGACCGCCGCGCTCACGGTACTGGAAAAGACTTGCAAGGTGTTCTGGGAGGCCGAGCAGTTAGGTGGCGCAAGACCGCTCAATCCGGTAGAAGCCTGGTTGATGCATCAGATCTATCAGAGGAAGTACTCGCAAATGGAGAGCATGGCGACCCATCAGAGCGCCGAAGACTTCGACCGCGAGATCGGTGACGAGGAGATGCTGATACGCCAAGAAATAGTAGATGCCGGTAAGGAGATGCTCGAGAAGAATTTGGTGCAAGGGACCTGGGGCAACATCTCGGTGCAGCTCGACGATCAATACATGTTGGTCACTCCCTCCGGTCTGGAGTACGATCGGCTCACCCCCTACGACATCGTCAGAGTGGACATGCACACCATGGAGCATGAGGGAAACTTGACGCCGACCTCGGAGAAGATCATCCATGCCGAGCTGCTCAAATCCAAGGACGATGTCAGCTGCATCATCCACTCGCATCCGGTCAACAGTTCATCGTTCGCGGCCGCGCATCAGCCGGTCCGAGCCGATGACGAGGCGAGTCATGCTGTCCTTGGCGGAGATGTCGAAGTTGCAAAATACGGTCTGCCCGGATCGAAGAAGCTCGCGCAGAACGTGATTGCGGCGATCAACGAGAACCGCGCATGCATCATGGAGAATCACGGCATGCTCGTTTGCGGAGTATCTCTGGAGGACACCCTCGAGAAATGCCAGACGCTCGAGCGACTCGCTCAGCAAAATATTGAGAATCTCCCGATCCAAGATGTCACTGCCTGATAATACCAGGTTACAACTAACGGTGAACGCAGCTGGAAAGAACGTCCACGGCTCCCCGTAATAACGCTGCCACATCCTGTGGTCGCGCAAGTCATGAGCCTGATCTTGTTGTGCTAGCATAAGGTATCAAATCCGCACTAATGGAAGGTCACTCATGCTGTTGCGATCATCGCATCCCCGTCATACTTACCTGCGCATGCTCACGCTTCTCGTGTTCGCACTCGTGCTACTCTTGGCGCTGAGCGTCCCCGCATTCGCGGCGGAGCGCAAGATCGTCGCTATGCAATCGAGCGAGCCGGTCGAAGAACCGTGGATCCAGACGATGCCTTTCGGAGCGTTCTGGTTCGGGAAGAACGTCGAGCAATATAATCCCGACGAACTGGATGGGATGTTCTTCATCCAACTCTTTGCTTCCACGCGCCTCTACGGTGATGGACAGTACAAAAACGACCACAATCCACTGATGGCAGGCACCAGTATGATCGTGACCGACCCTCTCACAGACGGATACGAATTCATTGAAGGGTATTGTGGCGGATTCGGGTCGATCACCGAGGCGGACGGCATCGTGACGTGGGAGCGTGACGCTTCGACCTTTGATCCAAGAACACCACCTGGTGGCACCATAGGCTGGGGTGCCTACGCGTGGTACTCGGTCAAGCTTAAGGATAGCGTGGTCGCTACCGGAGTGTACGAGACCGGTCATCCGCTGATCGCGACGATCACCCCCAATACCCCCGAAGATGTACTCATGCTCAATCCCTACTACTATCTTGTCCCCCAACAGATCTCTGCGGAGATCGTAGCCGGTCAATTGATCATCACGATGGATGGTGTCCAGCATTCGTTTCCCGCGCCGCCGGCGACCTCGTTCAGTTCGTTCACGGTCGATGGATGGGTCATCGCGATCGGTGTACAAAGCGGCGAGGTGTCCCACTGTCAGATCCTTGATTATGAAGGCGATATCGCCGATCTGCGAAACCCCGCTTTCCAATGGGACGGTGCGCAAGTGATCGAGTCTCTATCCGTGTTCGGATCGACCACCGTTGAGGGGGACAACGACAAGCAGGAGGATCCATCGAAAGACATGGAGGGATCGGGCAGGAAAGAATCGACGATACCAGATACGAGTGACAGTGCTTTAGCGATCTTTGCGCCACTGATGCTCGCCTTAATAGGATCCGTGGCGCTCGGCACTTCCCGGTATTACAGATAAGCTAACGTTAAGCTTGCAAGATCTTCTCCATGGTTTTGCCTTGGATACACACGTGCAAAAAACATAGCAAATAGTTTTAAGGTATCTATACGTCGACCCCATCGGGTTCTGTGGATCTGCATCTGAGTCAATGATAAGCTCTCTCTGACTCGCTCCTCGCAGCGTCTTCGTATTCTGAGTACTCACCACAGATCTGCCGGTACTTGTCTCGATCTGCTTTCTGCAGACACCATAACTATTCCTCTCTATTCTAACGAGTTTCCAAGAGAGCTAAGGTTGGTTTCTGCCACCACTACTGGATTCTAGCGGAGCATCTTATTGACTATTTCATTATACCTCAGATTGTGCTCGTACGCGAACATATGTTTGCTAGTTATGAGTCAATGGAGTGGTGTCGAGAATACTAAACTAGCCTTTCGGGAAGAATCTTTGGATGAGCTTCAAGCACTTGACAGAATCGTCCTCTTGATTAATTATTATACCGCACGCGGTTTTTTTATCTCAGGAGGTCTTCAGTGCCACGGACAGACAAAGACTTTTCTTCCCGGAAGGAACAACTCGTCAAGCTTGCCCTTGATCAATTCCTCACCCACGGATACGAGAACACGACGATCAACGATCTGCAAAAGACCTTCGGCTTGACCAAGGGAGGAATGTATCACTACTTTGGCTCGAAAGAGGAGATACTCGATGCCGTGATTGAGTATGGGCTTGCGCAAAGTTTGAAAGAATCATTGGTTGAGCTCGAGAATATGCCCGCAGACAAAAAGCTTATCCACTTCTTCTTCAGCACCACCAGAAATAGTTTTACTCAAAGACTGTTCGCATTGAGCAAAATGAACCAGAACTCAGTCATTGAGAACAGGTTGCGAGAAAAAACTGTCGAATTGACCACTCCGGTATTAAAAGAGATTTTCCGTCAATACGTAGAGAGCGGATACTACCAAACTGATTATCCTGATGAGATCGCAGAATTCTCTGTCATCTTGGCTATGGCGATAACCGACGAGGGATTGTTGACCACAGCAGATTCTACCCATCGCAAAAAGCGCGTCGATGCTCTTCTCGATCTGTGGGAGGTTTATTTAAGGCCACCGCCCGAGCATTTGCTCGATCTGAGGGAAAACCTTTATCAACTCATCAAATATGATGAAGGCGAGAATTAGACCAGTGAACCATCCACACGTAAAACCGTTTTCGATGAAGCGGATTCTAAAAGTGACTTTAACCACACTGGGAATTGTTATCGGCGGCATCGTGCTGCTTTGCGGTCTGTTGCTTGGCATCATTTGGGCGTTGAGCCCCTAAGCAATAGCTTTTAGTTTAAATCCAGAGTGGCGGCATTGTCGGCTGGGGCCAGATCGACCCATAGTCCATTAAGCACATATTTCTGCATCGAGTATATGAAGCGTCCCCATGGGCTGAGTCGATTTACCTCGAATACGGGACGCTGAGCCGTTTGCTCATCACCGTTGTAGTGGGCAACGAACGCATCTGCGACTGCATCGGCAATATAGTCGGCATCGCTGTCAGATACCTTGTATCCTTTGAGGGTGTTGTATGCTTCAAGGGCCACGGTCTTTTTCACAAACGATTCCGCATCAGCGGCAAAGGTGGTGCCGGGATAGAGCTTATCGACGATATAGTTGTTGGTCGTTGAAAGCGAATTGTCCCTGATCGTGCAGTATCGTATAGGACACGGAGAGGTGACCAGCGAACCTGTCTCGATATCATAAAGGTAGGTGTCTTCAAACTGCGCTTTGGTGATATCTTGCGCATGGTAATGACCGGTAAAACCAACGCGCACATGATAAGATGCCAAATACCTGCTTACGTGTGAGAAATCATCCACGATATAGTCAGGATGCAGCTTTGCCTGACCATTCCAATGCTCGACGATTCCATGATGCATCAAGACAATAACCGCCTTGTCCTGGGCAAGCGCCTCGGCAAGAACCGAGGTGATCCACTGCTCGGTATCTTGAGAGATAGCACCGCCAACGATCGGTTCGACACCGGCAACATTTTCTGCATAGCGGCAATCATCGATCGCTAGGATCCAGAGACCATTGACCGGCTCGGCAACATAGCTCAGCGTTGATGCATCACGCGAAAGGGCTCGTTTATAGCCCATGTTCTGATAGAGCGAGGCGAATTGATCAGCTGTTATCGTCTCGACGAGCTGCATGGTATCGCCCACGAATCGAAATGCCTCCGTGTTATTGATATCGTGATTCCCCGGGACCACGAACACCTCGATACCTGTATCAACCAAGCGTTGCAACTTTGCTGACACCTGTTGATGACCGATCAGCTCTCCATCCTTTGTCAGGTCTCCTGCCACCAAGACGAAACGAATGCTTGAAGAAAGTAGTTGATCGATCGCATAATCAAGTAACGCCTCGCTGTCGAGCAAGAGCTTTCGATCTGAGTTAAATACCTCTTCAAAAGCTGCTCCTTCAGATCCTAATATCGGATCATAGAGGTGAAGGTCACTGATCACAGCAAAACGTATATCAGGATAGCGGGGAGCCGGCTGCATCCCTAAGTAGTAACTATAGTCAAGCTTTGGGCGTGATTTGAGGGTATTTGTTATCAGCAGATATGCGGTTGTGCACACTAAGATGGCACAGATCACCGCAATGATTATCATTCTCAATGAATATTGATGTTCAACCACCGTTAGCCTCTCCGTGAATACCTATCTACTTCACAACAACAATGACAGGGTAACGTGATTTGGAGGCACGAACAAGGTCACTTATGTTAATTATTTACTCGAAGAATTAAAGGGTTTATTGCTTGCAGCCCTGCTTTACATAACCGGTGACACGCCCAGTTCCTATCTTTTTGATTTTGCCCTCTTGAAGCAGATTCGCAAGCGTTCTTTCCACGGTCGTTTCGCTGATATCGGGGCAATGCTGCAGGATGTCTCTTTTTGTGATCTTTCCTCTTTCTCTCTCAAATAGCATCTCGATGCGCTGTGCTTTTGTACGCTTATTGATCACGAGCCCCTCAACCCGATGAGAGAATTCGTTATATGCCGCATAGATTATTCCCAACATATAGCGCAGAAACGGCCGATAATCATTCGTCACGTCTTGCCATCCAAAGGAGCTTGCCTCAAGCGAATCATAGTACGTATCCTTGCTCTGCTCGATGAGCTTCTCGATGCTTATGTACTTTCCCACCTGATAATCACTTTGGTAAAGCAAGAGCAGGGTCAAGAGACGACCCATCCGACCATTACCATCTTTGAATGGATGGATGCAGGAAAAATCAAAAGCAAAGAGGCAGAGTAAGATGAGTGGACTGTACAAGTCGAGCGACAACGCTTCACGGTAGGTCGCACAGAGCCGAGCAATGGCATCAGGTGTCTCCTCGGCAGCTAATGGCTCGAAGCGGGTGATGCTTCGTCCGGCATAATCGATCTGCGCTATCACATTGTTCGAAGTCTTCCATTTCCCCGCAAAGGACGCTGAGGTATATCGATAGAGATCGCGGTGCAGATCGAGAATAGTCGATGAACTCAGCTCGATGTGATCATAACCTTCATGAATAAAAGCTAGGACGTCTCTGTATCCTGCTATTTCTTGTTCATTACGGTTTCGGGGAGTCGTTTTCTCTTCGGCGAGTTTGACGAGTCGCAGATCGGTGGTGTATATCCCCTCGATCCGATTTGACGCATCGATACTCTGGATCTTTGCGACATCGCTCAGCGTCGAGAGAGTATCGACATGTGCCTCGAGGTAAAGGTCTTGCTTGCCTCTAAACTCATGTATTGCTGCAAGTGTTTTTACGATTTCAGGTGAAAGCACATTCGCAGGAAGGTTTTCGTAGTTAAACTCGCGCATTACAGTCCTTTCTACCTCACCCTGTCTTTATCTGCATCATTATACAGCATTTTGATGCAGATAAACTTGAGGTGATGCAGGAAGCACTCATGAACTCGATCCCCCACTTCGCGGCTTCACATCGATCATATGGGAACCTGACCCATAGGAGCAGGGTCGGGTTTACCTGCGATCTATGATGACTCGCATAAACAACGACAGGACTCACTAACGCTTTTTCAGCGTAGCGCGGTTGGCTGCTTGAAGGTTCTCGTAGCCTTTGCACCGAGCAAGCCACTCGTCTGCTACCAATTGTAGATTCACTCCTTCGTCATTCTTTTCGTGAAGCCATTGCACCATACATTCCAAGGTATGCTGCGAATAGGTCGCATATTCTGCGAATGCGTAGGTTTCGATCGAGGTCGTCTGGTACGTGTCGGCGCTTTTGTGTATCGGTCGCCCTCTGGCTGCGATAGCCGGATAACGCTGCGCCGTCTCCTCGGCCCACTGCACGGTTATCGCTACCAGCTCTTCGATGTAGGCGAGGCACGTATCGCTCAGTGGGGGGAGCGCATCAGCGATCAGCGCATATTCGTCAGGATACGTACTGCTCATCATGCGCGCGTACTTCTCGGTCATGAGGTTTCTGTTTCCTGTAGCTGCTTGCACTAAGTCGTCAAGCCAGGACTGGCGAATCTTTGGTGACCAGGTAATGCACTGAGCTGCACGCATGAGCGCAAATTCAGAAGGATTCTCCTGGCACGCGGCACGGCCGCCCTCGTTGTTGACTGCCTGAAACATCTCCCATTCATGGGTAATGATCAAACGAGTTGTCTCATCCAGATCCGGCAGTTTGGTCAGGCATTGTTCGATCATAGTACTATCCTTTGCATGAGATACCATCAATGTGGAGCATGATCTTGTCGCAGTGGGAGAGAAGCCAGGGCTCTCTCTCATCGGTCAGACCCTCTGATAACAGTTCGTCGACAAGGAGGAGCGCACAGTCATCGACCTGCTGCAGCATCTGCTTATTCGGTTTTCCCGAAGTGTGCGCCCACAGTGCAAGCAAGTGCTCGATGCTCTCGGCCATCACCGCTCCTGATCGTGGCAACATGCGCAGACCCTGGTGCGCCCATTTGTAGAACGGTCTATAGCAACGGTTGAGTGTATATATCGCTCTGGTCATCTCATCGATGAATCGGGCAAGGGAGCCGAAAGAGGTTACCACGTGATCACGTTTTCGTGCACGCGCAAGGTTGTACTGTCCACTGCGGGCAGCCTTAAAGCACCCATCCGCCAGCCGTCTCAAACGCAACTCTTCGGGATAGTACCGCAATAGCTCATCCCTGATGCGCGAAAACTCTCCCAATCTATCGACGAACACTTTTCCATTGGTCGCAACTGCCAGCGACTCCTCAGGGATCGTGCGCCATACTGACAGATCAGGGGGCGTGTCACTGACACCAAGATGGCGATGATAGAAGGTGGGAATGGACTGCACGCCGACTCGCGTCGCGGACATCTCGTCATCGATTCGTGGATCAAAGCCTCCAAAGCCCTCCTTGCTCAACGAGGTGTAGAGCTTTTGGAGCGGCGCTGCCCATGTGTGCATATCATCGGCGGTAAGCCAGAGACAGAACGCGGGACCCCAATGGTGATCACGCGAGTACCGATCGTCGAATCCGAAGCACTCCGAACCCTCACCGACCATACCTGCGGCGACTCGGTCGATCGCATCATCCATCAGTTCGCACAAAGCAGGGTATCCGCGCTCCCACCAAAACGCTTCCGCGAGCTCCAAGCCGTTCATGATCATTTGGTCTCAGTGCGAGGTTGTGTGCCGTTAGCTCGCTCTGCGTCTTTTCCAGCTAGTCGAGCAAGTGCGCCGGCGAGGTTTTGATAGGCAGTCTCGATCATTGGCTCAGGTCCGTCGTTCGCCTCGAGAAGATCACGGGATCGCTCATAGAGCTCCAATGCCTCAAGATAGTCGTTGCGATCCATCTTGACGTGACCCAAATAGTTGAGCGCGCTGACATAGGGGATCAGCTGATCGTCCTCTGCATCTGCGAATACCTCAAGTGAGGCTTCCAGTTGTGCTTGCGCCTCGTCAAGTCTACCTTCCATACGATGCAACTCTGCGAGATTATTGAGCGTCACTTCTCTCTCGCACCTCATCGAATCGCCCATTTGCTCCAAGATATCAGCCGCTTCCAAAAAGGCTTGCGCCCCCTCATCGAAACGACGGGATCCGCGATAGTACGAGCCCAATTCGTTGATCAATGAAGCATAACCGGAATCGGTGGTGCTATGTTCTTCTGCATAGGTCTGTATCAAGTTCTTGATGAAGCTCTCAACATCATCTGCTTGTGGTTGGCGACGGTAGTTATCTATCGCTTGAAGATAGCCTGTAACAATAGTCATTTTTTCTCCCTTCATAGGGTTTGAGATAGCGAATGGGGGTATCTTCAGGCTGATACCCCCATCGTACTAGGGAATGGTAAGAACCAAGGATCATGATCCTCACGCTATCGTGTGATCGTTGCCTTACGCCTCTGCAGCGGCAGGTTGAAGTTCTGCTCCTGCGAGCTCTTGCTCTGTCTCGGCAACTTCATCACTTCCGGCGCTAGCAGCTACCGGAATCTTCGGACGCTGGATGATCTGCGTAATGAACGCCGCGCAGGCATAGGAGATCGCTGAAGCGATGATAGCACTCCCATAACTGCCCGTCGTGTCTTTGAGATAGCCTGCGAGAACAGGACCAAGACCGGCGCCACCGCCCATACCGATAAGTGTGAGCGTACCCCACACTTTACCAGCGTGTGCGCGACCGAACATCTCGCCCGAGTAGCCGACGATCGAAGGAATGTACGAGCCAGAGGCCAGACCGAACAGCGCCGAGTAGAACCCATAGCTGGCGTAGCCCTTGACATAGTACATCGCGATACAGGCAAGACAAGCGAGACTGTACGTGATCAGCAGCATCAACTTGCGAGCCTTGAACGCATCATTTGAGAACTTCACGGTAAGGCGATCGATAGCGATACCAGCGACTGCGCCGATGCACAGATAGATGAAACCGCTAATAGAATAAAGATAGGTCGCCTTGACCGGCTCAAGCATGATCTCGGTCTTCGCATAGTTGAGCGAATGTGACAGACACGTGAACTCCGAGAAGTTCGAGCAGAACCAGGCGAGTGCCAAAAGCCACCACGAGGTCTTTTTCATCGCCTCACCCAATGTGAACGAATAGTCTCCTACTCCTTGAGCCCCTTCCGCTGCGGCTTTTTGCGCCTCCTCATATCCAGGTGGATGGATGCCGATAGATTCAGGCGTCGGTTTGGTAAGTAATGCAACGGCGCAAACACCGACCGCCAAAATGACTCCCAGGACCTGCATGGCAGTTTGCCACGGCATAACTTCGATAAGGTTCATGGCAACGATCGGTGCCAGACCGAAACCGAGGCCACAGGCTCCCGTGGTGATGCCGAGCGCTTTGCCAAGGTCCTTGATGAACCATTTGCGCACCAGCTGGGTCGGCGGGGCGAACAGGGCACCCGCGCCAACTCCCGCGATCAAGCCATAGGTCAGATAGAACTGCCACGGCTCCTTTGAGAAGCTGGACAAAAAGAGACCCAGACCTAAGAGGACACCATGGACAAGAAATACGGGCTTTGGCCCGACCTTGTCCAACATGGCGCCTGCAAACATGGCGGTGATGCCGTAACAGACCATAAATATCGACAGACCGGCTGACAATGCGGTCGTCGACCATCCCAGATCGTTGGCCATCGGAGTCAGAAAGACCCCAAATGATCCACGGATCGAGAAACTCAAGAAAATGACTACGAACGAGCAGAAGACGATCGTCCAACCGTAATATCGTTTATTTTCATCTTGAGATGACATGTACTCTCCTCTCCTACCAGGCATTCTCCGAGCGGGCGATCAGCTCATCGTGCAACGTCTCACTCAAATCGGTCCAGTATGCGCTGTAACCAGCGACGCGAACCATCAGGTCACGATGCTTCTCTGGCTCTTTTTTCGCGGCGATCATCTCGTCGCGGCTGATAACGTTGAACTGGATGTGCTTGCCTTGATAGTCACCAAAATAGGTGCGGATCAACGCATTCAGGTTCTTGCGACCCTCGGCGGTGTTGAGCGATGAGGGTGAGAAACGCATGTTGAAGAGCACCCCGTAGAGCTGGCTTTGGTCGACGCGACCGGCAGAGTTGATAGTTGCGGTCGGTCCGCTCTTGTCGTCACCTTGAACCGGCGAGACCGCGCCATCGGCCATTGCCGTCCACGCCTCGCGTCCGCAGGGAAGTGCCCCGCACTTGGCACCGGTACCACCATGGAAACCGATGGAGTGAGGAGCAACTTCGAAGTGCCAGCCGTAGGCTGAGGGTTGGTCGTACCAGATCTCTTCCAGCATCTGATATACGAAGTTGACCATCTCATCGACTTCGGGATCGTCATTGCCGTATTTCGGTAATGCACGGAGCTTCGCGTGCAGATCATCGTAGCCCTCCCAGTTATTCTTCAGAGCATCGATCAGCTCATCTTTGGAGCAGATCGGATCATCGGTAAAGATAGCTTTCTTCAATACGTACAGTGCATTACCACAGTCTTGCGCTCCGACCGGCACGATGTATTGACTGTTGTCGTTGTGTACTGCGCCACCCAAACTACAGATCTTTCCGCGCTCGATACAATCATCGATAAAGGCTGACATCAAGACCTCGGGGAAGCTATCACCATGCTCAACACGACAAGCACGACTACTCTTGGTCGAGATCTCTGCCCAGTGGCGACTTTGTGCCTTGAACGCTTCGACGAACTCATCGAAGGAATCCATCTTGGCGAACTCACCGGTCTCGATGCTCATCTGCTCATCCATACGAGGATCGAAGCCATTGTAGAGCGCGAGCTCCATGATCTTGCCGTAGTTGGTGACCAACGGCCAGACCACACTTTGCTTACCCGGTACCTGATGCAGAACGCAACCGC
>WRDL01000038.1 GCA_009784095.1 Coriobacteriia bacterium
AAGCCTATGGGCCTTGTTCTTGATGTATCGTGCTGAGAACCTTATGGGTCTCCAGTATGGCGCAGAGGTGATGACCGGATTCTTGATGGGAGTTTCGGTCGTTGCACTATTCGCGCGAGTAGGAGGAGGGATCTATACCAAGGCGGCCGATGTAGGAGCCGACCTGGTCGGTAAGGTCGAGGCAGGTATCCCAGAGGATGACCCACGTAATCCTGCGGTGATCGCAGACAACGTTGGAGATAACGTCGGTGATATTGCCGGTATGGGGGCCGACCTATTCGAATCATATGTTGGAGCGCTTTTAGCACCTATGATACTGGCTATCACCATCTGGGGAGTAAGTGGATTTCAAGGAGATGATTGGTCCATGGATCTCCTCTTCGGACTCTCTGTTCCACTGTTGATAGCAGCAGCAGGTATCCTCTCTTCGATCGTCGGGCTCTTTTCGGTCCGAGTAAGGAAAGGCACTAACCTTCAAACAGTCCTCAATCGAGGAACGTATCTCGCGGCTGCGCTGCAGGTATTGCTCATGTTCGGCATATTCTATTTGTGGGCTGCGGCAAGTGGTACCCCTGAGCGGCTCACATTTTTCTTTACGGTCCTTGTGGGTCTGATAGCCGGTATGGCGATCGGAAAGATCACCGAATACTACTGCAGTGATCATCATACTCCGGTGAAAAGCATTGCAAAGGCTGCCGAGACGGGCGCCGGGACCGCCATCATTTCAGGATTGGGCGTTGGCATGATGTCGACGGTGTTTCCGATCATAGTCATTGCGGCAAGCATCATTGTATCGTATCTGCTCGGTCATCACGGTGGCGGTGACTATGTATCGGGTATTTACGGTATCGGGCTCGCGGCGGTCGGTATGCTCTCGACTATCGCGATCACGATCGGAGTGGATGCTTATGGACCGGTCGCTGATAACGCCGGAGGTATCGCTGAGATGGCGCAGATGGGATCCGATGTCCGTGAGGTGACCGACGCGCTTGATAGTGTGGGTAACACCACTGCGGCGATCGCAAAGGGATTTGCAGTCGGATCAGCAGGGCTGACCGCGCTCTCGTTGTTCGTTGCGTTCAAGCAGGCTTTGACCGCTTTGGAGTTCGAGACGAATATGTCTCTTGAACAGCCTTGGGTCATCGCTGGTCTCTTTATCGGAGGAATGATCCCGTTCCTGTTCGCGGCGCTCACAATGAACGCGGTCGGGCGTACCGCCCACGCTATGATCGGAGAAGTAAGGCGACAATTCAAAGAGATTCCCGGCATCATGGATGGTGAAGGTAAGCCGGATTATGCGGCATGTGTCGAAATATCGACGAAAGCCGCATTGCGTGAGATGGTCATACCGGGGCTGCTTGCGATCGGTGTGCCGATCCTTGCCGGACTCATCCATCTTGAACTCCTCGCAGGACTGTTAGCCGGTGCGCTTATAACCGGATTTCTTATGGCGATCATGATGTCGAACGCTGGAGGTGCTTGGGACAATGCGAAAAAACTCATAGAAAGCGGCTATGGGGGCGGGAAGGGCTCTGAGGCACATAAGGCGGCGGTAGTCGGAGACACCGTCGGCGATCCCTTCAAGGATACATCGGGTCCTTCGATGAATACCCTCATCAAATTGATGACGATCGTGGCGCTCGTTTTCATGCCTCTGTTCGGAAGGATCCCTTGGCTCAAGTAGACATGAGGTAAAATGACTCATGGCGCGA
This sequence comes from Coriobacteriia bacterium, assembly GCA_009784095.1. Classification (GTDB taxonomy): domain Bacteria; phylum Actinomycetota; class Coriobacteriia; order WRKU01; family WRKU01; genus WRDL01. The sequence continues at coordinate 1,713 of WRDL01000038.1, forward strand.
ATCTCAGAGGATGATATCGCTCGAGTCCGCGAAGCGACCGACGTTGTAGCACTCATATCTGAGCGCGTCGTTCTGAAGCGCAAGGGGCGCTTGTACTGGGCCTGTTGTCCTTTTCATCAAGAAAAGACCCCTTCTTTCAAGGTCGACCCTGCAAGTGGGCTGTGGCACTGTTTTGGATGTGGAGCCGGCGGAGACGCATTCGGCTTCCTGATGAAGTCTGACAACCTCAACTTCACCGAAGCGGTCACCACTCTCGCTGATCGCGCGCACATTGAGATCGAAGCATTCGATGAGGGGGGAGCGAACAAGGGAATTCGCGAGAGAACGTACGCGGTGTGCAAGGAAACCGCTGCGTTTTATCACGCGGTCTTGACGAGGTCTCCCACAAAAGAGGTGACCAATGGGCGGGACTATCTTGCGCAACGTGGCTATGGCAGTGAAGTAGCGAGCGAGTGGCTGCTCGGCTATGCGCCCGGAAGGGGAATGCTTGTCGCTCATCTTCGCGAAAGAGGACACAGCGATGAGGATATGATCCAAGCAAACGTCGCGCTCAAAAACGATGCCGGGGTATTGCGTGATCGGTTCTATGAACGCGTTATGTTCCCGATAAGAGACCTCCAGGGTCGCGTGTGCGCGTTCGGAGGACGGATCCTTGGAGAGGGGCATCCGAAATATCTCAATACTAATGACACCCCCATCTTTCATAAATCGAACACCCTCTATGGTCTTGATGTCGCTAAGAACAATATCGTGAAGACAAAGATCGCTCTGGTCGTCGAGGGATACACCGACGTCATTGCACTTCATAAGGCAGGACACACCAACGCGGTCGCCACTTTGGGCACCGCTTTGACCGGGGGACATGTAAAACTACTCTCCCGATTCGCGCAACAGGTCATATACGTCTTTGACGGGGATGCTGCCGGTCTGCGAGCAGCAGATCGTGCCGTCGAATTCATCGATGAGACGATCACACCAGAGGCGACAAAGAATCCTGTCATGCTCGATGTGATGGTCCTGCCGACCAACTCGGACCCTGCCGATATGATGGAGACGGATGAGGGGCGCGAACGTTTTGACGAACTCTTGAACCAGACCACCCCCTTGATCACGTTCTCACTTCAACGAAGGCTTTCCGATTATGATCTGAGCCGCCCTGAGCAACAAGTGCGTGCACTTGAGGATGCCGTGTCGATACTTGCTCCGATCAAGACCTCATCGATTGCCGCAAGCTATGCACGCGACCTCGCAGATATGTTCGCTACTGCAGGTTCGAGTATCGATTCGACACAAGTCATGAATGCGCTGTCACGTGCACGCGTGATCCCTCGGCGTGGGGACTATGAGATCTCGGCTGAAGAGAAGAATCACCAACATGCGGTCGAGCCGGAAGTCAGCTACGATCCGAGAGAGATAGAGACGCTCGGACTGATGATCGCAAATCCAAAGATCAGACGCGATCTGGCTGAGACGATGTCGCCTGATGTGTTCACCGCAGAGCTCCTGCAAGATGTCTTTCTCATGATCTCGCAATGCGACCCGAAAACTGATTCAAGTGTGCTTCTTAGTGAGCTCATCGGTATCGATTCTCGGATCGCTCCTCTGTTCTCAAGCTACGACTTCGAAGCAGGCGCTCTTGCCAAGGAGGGGATCGGTGATGAGTTCGCGCGGAGTCTTGCCCAAAACCTTTATGAGAGACAGCTGCGATCGATGAAGGCACAGATGAGAGCAGAGAGTGATAAGAAAGCGAAACAGTTTTTGGTCGAACAGATCGTGGATCTCCAGAACAAGATCATCGAAAACAAATAATTCTTATACATAAATGATTTAGGGGATTTCATCCTCTACTTTGCGTATATAAGCTGTGGATGATTTGATACAGGAGGATAGATCATGGCGAGCACAAGGATTACACCGCAAAAGAAAGCGATCCCGAAGGGCAAGAAACCGGTCATGAAGCCAAAGCCCACACAGAAAACAAAACCTGCTCAAAAGCCACGGCAAAGGCTCAAGCAGAAACCAAAGGTGACCGAGCCGAAGCTGATCGAAGAGAAGCAGACCAATCAGAAGAAGCCAGTCAAGAAATCGAAGGTCAAGGCTACCCCTGGACAGACTTCTACAGCGAAGTCGAAGAAAAAAACAACTCAGAAGTCAAAAACAGGGGGACAGGTAAAAGCAGCATCGAATTCGAAAACGACCTCAAAAGCCGTGAGGTCGAACGCGAAAAAGAATACCGTATCCAAAGCAACGCAAACTCACGTGAAAAAGCCGGCGGCAGCTAAGAAGAACGCAGCGGTCGCGGTAGCGGGCGCAACACCAAAGAGTGCCGTCAAAAAGGCACCGGTCAAGGCAGTGAAGAAGACGGTCAGAAAAGAGACCACCGAAAAGATCAAGCCGGTGGACGCGAAGACCGCCGTGCAAGGTGAGGATATCGATCTTGATGAGGAAGTCCTCGATCTTGAGGACATAGAGCCACAAGATATTGAGATCGTCAGTGGTTTCGAGGGAGATGAAGAGCCCGATGACGCCGAGCTTGCTGCGGTCGAGAACGAAGATCAAAAGAACGATGTCGATGTAAAAGAAATTGATGCATTGCTGCGTGAGGAGGCACGGACCGCGTCGAAGAACCGCCGTGCGAAGACGCGTGCAGAAGCGACCGCGAGTCCCGGGTTGACCGCTGACAGTGTTCGGATGTATCTCAAAGAGATCGGGAAGGTCGATCTACTCACCGCTGCACAAGAAGTCGACCTTGCGAAGAAGATCGAGAAAGGCCTCGAGGCTACCGCAGAGATCGAGAAGGCAGAGGACGCAGGAAAAGAGCTCTCGCGTGTCATGAAACGTCGTCTCGTACGCCAAGAACAGATCGGTATCCAGGCAAAGGCTCAGCTTGTCGAAGCCAATCTTCGCTTGGTGGTTTCTATCGCCAAGAAATATATCGGGCGGGGAATGTCATTTCTCGATCTCATCCAAGAAGGAAACCTCGGACTCATCCGCGCAGTAGAAAAATTCGATTATACAAAAGGATTCAAATTCTCTACCTACGCGACATGGTGGATCCGTCAGGCGATCACCCGCGCGATCGCCGATCAGGCGCGCACGATAAGGATCCCGGTCCACATGGTCGAGACGATTAACAAGTTGATCCGCATCCAGCGACAATTGGTGCAGGAATTAGGTGAGGATCCTACACCTGCGCAGATCGGCGAGAAGATGGGATTTGATGAGGATCGTGTCCGGGAGATACTCAAGATCAGTCAGGAGCCGGTGTCGCTCGAGACTCCGATCGGCGAGGAGGAGGATAGCCAACTCGGAGATTTTCTCGAAGATGAGATGCTTCTTGGTCCGGTCGAGGCAGCAAGCATCACTTTGCTCCAGGAGCAGATAGATCGCGTTCTCAGCGAGCTTTCTGATCGCGAGAGAAAAGTGATCGAACTTCGATTTGGGCTCAGCGACGGACATCCGCGTACTCTTGAAGAGGTCGGAAGGGAATTCGGAGTGACCCGTGAGCGCATCAGACAGATCGAATCAAAGACGCTCAATAAGCTCCGCCATCCGGGGCACTCAAGCAAGCTGCGCGATTATCTCGAATAGCATAGCGAGATATACTATAATGTGAGACTGACCCCGTGGGCCCTTAGCGCAGTGGTTAGCGCAGAAGACTCATAATCTTTTGGTCGTAGGTTCGAATCCTACAGGGCCCACCATCACCAAATAGACTATATTCAAGTTTATTTGCGCGTGCTTCTTTTTTTGTGTAAACTAATTCGTTGTAATTCCCCGGTAGCTCAATTGGCAGAGCATTCGGCTGTTAACCGAAGGGTTGTAAGTTCGAGTCTTACCCGGGGAGCCACATTGATGAAAACAGGTGAAGTGTTGTGAACAATATTTCACCTGTTTTTTGTGATTAAATTGACCTTATGAATATCTTGATCACCGGCGGAGCCGGGTACATCGGTTCGATCACGACTCGGATGCTTGCAGATGCAGGCCATACTTGTACCGTGCTCGATTCTCTTGAGAACGGGCATCGTTGGGCGGTCGATAGGCGCGCTCGGTTCATTAAAGGCAACGTCGGAGACCGAGATCTGCTCAGAGCACTCCTCGGTGATATCGATTGTGTGATGCACCTTGCGGGGTATATCGAGGTCGGTGAGTCATATCTCGATCCTGTGAGGTACTATCGTAACAATGTTGAAGCGCCCCATATCATGCTCAGGGAGATGATCAATGCCGGAGTCGATAAACTGGTATTTTCATCCACCGCGGCTGTCTATGGCGAGCCTTCAGAGATTCCGATCACTGAAGCGGCACTGACCGCACCGATCAATCCCTATGGTGAGTCGAAGTTACGTTTTGAGCACTTACTTGATGTGTACAGCGAGAGGATCACCTCGATACGCTTTCGCTATTTCAATGCTGCAGGAGCGATGAGCGATACCAGTCTTGGCGAGATGCATGATCCGGAGACCCATCTGATCCCTAACATTTTAAAGTCGATCATTGCGAGCGAGGACGAATTTAGGGTTTTCGGTAAGGATTATGCTACGGTCGACGGGACCTGTGTACGTGACTATATACATGTGTGCGACATCGCGCGCGCTCACCTCCTCGGGATCGAAGCGCTGGGGGCAGGAGATGAGGGAGGGATATACAATCTCGGTAATGGGAACGGCTTTTCCAATCTACAGATACTCGACGCATGCATGAACGCGACCGGTGAGGCGCTCTCGATCATATTCACACCACCTCGAGAAGGCGATCCGGCGATATTGGTGGCAAGTCCTGAAATGGCGCGCGAGAAATTCGGCTGGAATCCGGCATACCCAGATATCAACACGATCATTGCGCATGCGTACGCGTGGCACCAGTCCCATCCGTAGTACAATGAGTAGAGTAAAAATGTGCGCGATTGGCTCAGCGGAAGAGCGCTGCCTTCACACGGCAGAGGTCACTGGTTCAAATCCAGTATCGCGCACCACACGATTCTGACGATGATACTTAATCTCTCACATATCACGAAGCGCTTTGGTGAACGCATACTGTTCGAGGACGTTTCACTCCAGATCAACGCTGAGGATCGAATCGCACTGGTAGGTCCGAACGGAGCAGGAAAGACCACTCTGCTCGACTGTATCGCGGGTATTCAAACCCCCGATGAGGGAAGCGTGATGTTGGGCAAAGATGTAACGATCGGCTACCTTCAACAAGAAGCGATAGAGTTCGGATCGCGTACCGTGTTCGATGAAGTGATGAAAGTAGCTGATGAAGTGACTCATCTGAAGCATCGACTCACCGTACTCGAAGAAGAGATCAGCGATGCCGGTGTTGACGCATCAAAAGAGCTGCTCGCCGCTTACGCGAACACGCAAGAGCGCTTCGATCATCTAGGTGGCTATTCGGTCGAATCTCATGTGAAGAGCGTTCTGAGCGGTCTCGGATTCTCCATCGAGGACATGGATCGTTCCTGCGAGGAGTTCAGCGGTGGGTGGCAGATGCGCATCGCACTCGCCAAGCTGCTCGCTGCAGAACCTGATGTTCTTCTGCTCGATGAGCCGACGAATCATCTCGACCTGGCCAGCGTGACGTGGTTGGAAAGTTTTCTTCGAACCTATAACGGGGCACTCATCATGGTGAGCCACGATCGCGCATTCCTCGATGCAGTTGCCCACATTGTAATAGAAATAACCAATAAAACACTGCGTCGATATGTTGGCAACTACTCCTCATTCGTTAAACAGCGTTTTGCCTATCAAGAACAGCTACGCGCCACCTATACGGCACAACTCAAAGAGATTGCACATATGCAGGCATTTGTTGATCGATTCCGTTATAAGTCCTCTAAAGCGAAGGCGGCTCAAGATCGTGTGCGGCGAATAGAGAAGATACGCGCAAAGATGGTCGAACCTGAACAGGAATCAGCCACCATACACTTCAACTTCCCCCAGCCAGAGCGTACCGGTGATAGCGTGATCAGTCTTGCGGGGATCGCCAAGTCCTATGAGAAAAAAGAGGTCTACAGGGATCTCAACTTGACCCTCTATCGGGGAGATAAAGTAGCGCTGGTGGGACCGAACGGCGCCGGGAAGTCCACCCTTCTCAAGATACTTGCCGGCGTAGAACCGTTCGAGGAAGGAATTCGAACCGAAGGAGTTCGGGTCGAGACTGCATATTTCGCTCAACATCAACTCGAGGAATTGAATGGGGATAAAACGGTATTCGAGGAGATCGACTCATGCGCTCCCGGTTGGACACAAGGACAGGTGCGAAGTCTCGCAGGCGCGTTCCTTTTTAAGAGCGATGATGTCAACAAGCTTGTAAGCGTTCTGTCAGGAGGAGAACGTGGCAGACTTGCGCTCGCAAAGATGTTGGTCTCTCCGGTACCGTTCCTCTGTCTCGACGAACCGACCAATCATCTCGATATTGCATCGATCGATATCTTGACCCAGGCATTGAAGACGTTTTCAGGCACCCTCGCGTTCATAACACATGATCGCCATGTGCTGCGCGAGGTTGCCAACAAGATCATTGAGGTCGAAAATGGACAGAGTTTTGTCTACGATGGTGACTACGATTACTATATCTGGAAGAAAAGCGGCGGCGTTAACCCGAAGCGGACAGGTGACACACGCAAGGCACACGATTCGCGCTCACAGGCAAATACCACACCAGTCGGCGACGCAGATACGATCTCTACGCGAAAGAGGAAAGACCAGAAGCGAGCCGAGGCCGAGCTTCGCAATCGGCTCCATCAAGCGACCAAAGACGTCCGCGTGCAATTAAAAAGGACCGAGAGAGAGCTTGACACCGCTCTATCGCGTTGCGATGAGCTTACCAGACTTATAGCTGACAAGGAGTTCTATCAGCAACAAGAGCAATTCAGCGAAGCCATCAGTGAGTATGGAAAGCTGAGAAGTTCGATAGATATCCTCGAATCCGAGTGGCTTGACCTGTCCGAGCAACTGGTTGATATCGAACTTGACTTTGGGGAGAGCAACGTCCAAAGTTCGGTATACTAAACCCATGGATGCTGAGGCTTTTCAGAACATATTGCAGTTCGTTATTCGGTTCATCATACTCATACCGAGTATTGTGATCCATGAGGTCGCGCACGGATATGCGGCACTTTGGTGCGGTGACCCGACCGCAAAATACGCAGGACGCCTCAACTTCAACCCCCTAAAGCATGTCGACGCATGGGGTACGATCGCCATGCCGTTGATCATGCTCATCGCATCCGGTGGTCATTTTGCATTCGGATATGCCAAACCGGTGCCGATCAATCCTTATCGTTTCCGTGATGAACGCAAGGGCATGCTCATAACAGGGATCGCAGGACCGATCGCCAATCTCGCCCTTGCTATCGTTGCAGGTGCACTCGTGAGGATACTGACGATCTTTCCCTATGAGACCAGTGGTCTTCTACAGGCATTGATATTCGCGCTCTCCTTTCTCTGCCAGATCAATCTGTGGCTCATGTTCTTCAATCTGATACCGATACCACCGCTCGATGGTTCGCGCATCATACAGAAGTTCCTTCCGAACAACCTGCGCGATGCGTATCACAATCTTGAGCGGTACGGATTCATCATCGTGCTGCTTATTCTCTTCGTGTTCCCCTGGATCTTCAGTGCCTATTACCTGTTGACCGTTGCTCCGCTTTTCAGGTTGCTGACAGGTCTTTCTGTGTAATCAGACTCCTCTATAATCGTGATACCATAGCCAAGATACTGCCCTCAACTCTTAAGGAATGAAGGAATGAAAAAGCGCACGCTCACCGGATATCGTCCAACGGGAAAATTGCATCTCGGACATTGGTTCGGCAATTTGCAGAACATGCTAAATATGCAGGATGAATTCGACGCATACTACTTTGTGGCCGACTATCACGCGTTGACGACCAATTGGGAACATACCGAAAATCTGCAGAAGTTCACCGATGATATGGTCCTTGATTGGGTGGCGGCAGGTCTTGACCCTGAGCGCTGCACGATCTATAAGCAAAGTGATATCCCGCAAGTAATCGAACTGATGCTTCTGTTCACTATGGTCACGCCGATGTCGTGGCTCGAACGTACGCCCAGCTATAAGGAGCAGCGTGAGCAGATCACCGACCGCGACCTTAATAACGTGGGCTTCTTTCTTTATCCGGCCCTACAAGCGGCAGATATCACCATCGTGCGCGCCGATTGTGTGCCGGTCGGGGAGGATCAGGCTCCCCATCTAGAGCTGACTCGTGAGATCGTCCGACGGTTCAATGGTACCTACGGTGACTATCTTATCGAACCAAGATCGATCATCCCTGAGGATGGCGCACGTGTTCCCGGCACCGATGGTCGCAAGATGAGCAAGAGTTATGGCAACTCGATCTATATCAGTGACACCCCTGATGAAATAACAAAGACAGTCATGGGGTTCATGACCGATCCGGCACGTAAACTCAAGACCGATCCGGGAGATCCTGATATCTGCCCACTCCACCAGATCCATAAACTGATCGCTGACAAGGCAGAGATCGACAGGTGGGATGGGGAGTGCCGTGCAGCCGAGTGTGGGTGTGTCGCGCACAAGCGTGTGGTCGCTGAAGAGCTCTGCGCGTACTTGGCGCCCTTCCATCAACGTCGTGAGGAACTCGCCTCCCATATAGGATTTGCGCAAGAAGTGCTCGAGGCAGGCAAGGAAAAGGTCTATCCGCTGGCAGAGGAGACCGTGAGTACCTGCCGGCGTATGGTGGGTCTATAATTGAGCACTTACACGGTCAATACGGAGATCTTCCAAGGTCCCTTCGACCTGCTATTACATCTGGTCTCGAGTCAGAAACTGGATGTCTCTGCGCTCTCGCTTTCGCAGATAGTGGATGAATATATCGCTCACATCGAAACGATGCGCGAGCTCGACCTCGATGTGGCAAGTGAATTTCTCGTTCTCGCTGCACAACTCATCGAGATCAAGGGATTAGCGCTTCTCCCCAAAGAAGAGCTGATTGTCGATGATGAGTTTGAGTATTACGCACCGCGAGAGATACGCGATCTTCTCGTCGCACGACTGCTCGCCTATAAGCAATATAAGAACGCGTCACATTATCTGGCGACTCGGCTCGAGACACAGGCCCATCTTCATCCTCGCCTGGCAGGGGTCGAGCCACAATACGCGCATGTTATGCCGGATTTCCTTGAGGGGATCGAATTAGAAGCGCTCACACAGATAATCGCAGAACTCGAGGCGCGTCGTGAGATCTTCCTACTCGAAGCAGACCACATCGCCACTGCTCCGATCTCATTGCGCTCATATGCCGAAAAGGTTCAAGAAAAACTACGTGCAGGGGTCTCAAAGACCTTCGGCGAGCTCTTGAGTAAGCACGCCGAACCCGCAGAGGTCGTTGTGACACTACTCGCCGTGCTCGAACTATACAAGCGTGGTCTGATAGATATGAAGCAGCAGAGTCGCGATACCGACATCCAACTGACTGGGCTCAGTGAAGAAGAAGCTCGGACACGTGGCATCGTAACGGAGGATTTTGATGAGTACTGATGTGATAGAAAGCAGACTGGAAGCGCTCCTGTTCGTCAGCGATGAGCCGGTCACCGCGGTCGACCTCGCCACGATCATGAAGCTTGACGTAACTCAGATCACTGAGCAGCTCAACAAGCTCAAAGAGAGCTATGAGCGCGATGATCGCGGTTTCCAGCTGCGCGAAGTAGCGGGTGGCTGGCGTCTCTATAGCAACCCGGCCCACCATGAACTTATCGAGAACTATATCTTGAGTTGGGACACGCGCAAACTCAGCCAAGCGGCGCTCGAAGCGCTCGCAGTCATCGCCTACAGACAACCGGTCACGCGTAACGGTGTCAATGCGGTCCGCGGTGTCAACAGTGAAGCGGTCATCGGGTCACTCGTCGAGAAGGGACTGGTTCGTGATATCGGACGCGACAAGACCACCGGTAACGCGATCCTGT
>WRDL01000039.1 GCA_009784095.1 Coriobacteriia bacterium
GACAATGAGACGCAGATAAGGCGAACTCTATGTCGCCACTAAGAAGACAAAAAGACGTATGATTTTTGAAAGGACAAGACAATGAAGAAAGTATTAAGCATTCTCCTCGCAGTGGTGATGCTGATGAGCTTTGTCTCCATTGCCGGAGCAGATGACCCGGATAACGGCGGATCTCTGACCATCACCAAATACCTCATCACCAACGACATCACCCCTAACGCTCCAAACGATGGACGTCAGGCAGGAACCTACGGCAATCCGGCCATCCCGGTAGGAGCCGAGCTGCTTGAAGGTATCACCTTCAGAATCACCAAGGTCGTGCCTTCAGATACGGTCACTGACTGGGCATATACAGATGCATCTGATCCGAGCAACCCTGTCGTGGTCTACTACGAGCCGGATACGGGTCCTGAAGCATTCTCAGACACCGCGGAAACCGATGGTGACGGCGAGGCAGTATTTGCCGATCTGCCACGAGGCCTCTACTACGTCGAGGAGCTTGCCAGTCCGCTGGTGACCGATCCGGTCGCTCCCTTCTTCGTCTCGATGCCGACCTATCTTGATGATAGTACCGAGTTGTGGGAGGTGTTCGCCTATCCGAAAAACGAGGATCTCAAGATCGACAAGTTCGTCGTGGTCGGCGGAGATGACTACAAGGCCAACGGCTACGCTATCGGAGATACGGTGACCTGGAAGATCATCGCCGATGTTCCGACCGATATCGCCGCTGCTAAAAAATATGACATCGTCGATGTCTACTCGCAGGGTCTGAGATTTAACCCGACCTCGGTCGTGGTAAGAGAAGTGGGAGAGACCGACACGCTTGCAGGTCTTTACACGGTCATCGACCCGGTAGATACCCCTGATGATGACGGTGGCCAGTTCACCGTCAGCTTCGATCCTGACAAGCTCGGAGATCTTGAAGGCATCAAACAGATCGAGATCCTCTTCACTACCCTGGTTCTTGACACCGCACCGCTCAACGAGGTCATGCCCAATGTGGTCGAGTTGCAGTATCGCAACCGCTACTTCGGTGATGGCAGCTACGGTGAGAGCATTGAGACCACCAGAGGTCCTGAGATCGATCCAGTCGTCTTTACCGGTGGTATCCGCATCTACAAGCATGATGCGGTAAACGAGGAAGTCGCACTGCAAGGTGCTGAGTTCAAACTCGTCGCAAAGCCGACACCGACCTCTACGTTCCCAACAGGCCCAGATATCTATCTCAAAGACGCCTCCGGCAATGACGTGTTAGGTGTCTCGGATGCCAACGGTAACGTCTCCTTTGAGGGAATCCCCTACGGAGGGCCACTACTCGCATCCGAGATGCATCTGCTCGCATCTCAAAGCTCTGAGTACTGGTTGGTCGAGACCGCAGCCCCAGCAGGCTATCGTCTGCCTTCCGGTGGTTGGAAAGTCGTCACGATCGACATCAACAGTTGGGACGGAGACGCCCTAGCCGTCAAACTGACAGACAAGGTCGCCAACGTCAAGGGCTTTAACTTCCCGCTGACCGGTGGTATGGGCACCCTTGCCTTTATCCTGGCAGGAAGCGCTCTTGCAGCAGCGGCCTATGGCTCGCACAAGATGGGAAGAAAAGAGCGCGAGCTCGCATAAGGTAACGTCTATTACGTAACAGAGCGAGGTCGGTCACCTTCCCGGCCGATCTCAGAAAACCCAGACCGGATCATCATCCTAGATGACCCGGTCTGGTGTCATTTGGGGCTCTTCTTGGTCTTGCTCAAGTTACTTTTCGGCTCAAAAGAATCGCCATGAACGTATGATAAAATCAAACGGTCGTCGTGCAAGAAGCGCGGCTTGTTGCGCAGACGATTCGTGAACGGTTCATTGAGGATAGGAACGAGACCTATGTCTGTTACCACATTGATACTCGCAGCCGGAGACGGCACCCGAATGAAATCAGAAAAACCCAAGGTCATGCATGAAATCCTGGGCGTTCCCATGCTTCACATGGTGATCGATGCTGCCAAAGAGGCAGGTGCAGATCGCATCATCGTCGTGACGGGGCATCTATCCGAAGAGGTCGCGGCATGCGCGTGTCAGATAGAAGGCGTCGAGACGGTGCTTCAACCCGACCGGTGCGGGACCGCGAACGCGGTCCAGCTGGCTCAGCCACTACTCGAAGATGAGGAAGGCACCCTGGTCGTTTTGGCCGGTGACGTCCCGCTCCTGCGCCCCAAGACCATTCGGAGCCTGGTCGAGGATCAGGAAGGCAATGGGGCGGCGATGAGTGTTCTGACCGCAGTCTTCGATGATCCTTTCGGCTACGGCAGGATTGTGCGGGATGATACCGATCATCTCGATGCGATCGTCGAGCAAAAGGACGCCACCGCCGAGCAATGCGAGATCAAAGAGACCAACGCCGGCGCCTATGCCTTCGATCTCGACGGCCTCTTCGAGGCACTCGACCAGATCGATAACGACAACGCCAAAAAGGAATACTATCTGACCGACATCGTCAAGATCTACAACGACGAGGGACGCAAGGTCCGTGCTTTCGAAGTTACCGATAATGATGAAACGCTGGGTGTCAATGATCGCACCCAGCTTGCTGAAGCTACCGCCATCCTCCATAAGCGCATCACGCATAAGTGGCTGCACAAGGGTGTCACGATCGTCTCTCCCGAGACTACCTGGATCGGACCGGAGGTCACCATCGAGCGAGATGTGGAGATCTGGCCCAACACCTATCTGAGAGGCAAGACCCACATCGGCAAGGGATCGACGATCGGTCCCGATACGCGCCTAGTCGATGTGACCGTCGGCGAGCAAACGCTTATCGACTCCTCGATCGTGCTCGAGAGCGAGGTCGGAGACTTCGTCAATATCGGACCGCGCTCCTACATACGTCCGGGTTGTGTGTTCGAGACCGGATCGAAGGTCGGTACCAGCTGTGAGTTGAAAAAGGCCCATGTAGGTCCGGGAAGCAAAGTACCGCACCTGGCTTATATCGGAGACACCACGATCGGGAAGAAGTCCAACATCGGTGCGGGTGTGATCACCTGCAACTACGATGGATACGTCAAGTCCAAGACCGAGATCGGCGATCACGCGTTCATCGGCTCGGATGTCATGCTGGTAGCCCCGGTCAAGGTGGGAGATGGCGCCAATATAGCAGCGGGCTCTGCGATCTCGACCGACATCCCGGCAGATGCGATGGCCATCGAGCGTGCGGATCTTCGGGTCGAGGAAGGTATGGCCAAGTTCTTACGGGAGATGAAGGAAGGATCATGAAAGAACGCAGGTTGATGCTCTTTGGTGGTACCGCGAACGAACCGATCGCCGACGAGATCTCAAAACGGCTTAAAGCCCCGCTAGGCAAGCTCGACATCCATCGGTTCGAGAACGGTGAGATCTATGTCCGCTATCTCGAGTCGGTGAGAGGCGCGGAGGTCTTTTTGATACAGACCATCTCTGCGCCGGTCAATGACTCCTTGATGGAGCTGCTGGTCATGATCGATGCGGCAAAACGCGCCAGTGCGGCTCGTATCACCTGCGTCATCCCTCACTATGCCTATGCGCGCCAAGACAAGAAGAGCGCCGCGCGCGAGCCGATCACGGCGCGCCTGGTCGCCGATATCCTCACTGTCGCCGGCACCGACAGTGTGATCACGATGGATCTGCACACCGGCTCCATCCAAGGCTTTTTCGATGTGCCGGTCAACCACCTGACCGCCTTGGGAGTTATCGCCGATTACTTTAGAAGCCTCGAGCTCGAGGATATGGTGGTCGTCAGTCCCGATGTCGGGCGTGCGAAAGCCAGCAAGAAACTCTCCGAGTTGCTGGATTGTCATCTGGCGATCATGCACAAGATCCGCCCCGTACACAACGAGTCAGAGATCTCACACGTCATCGGTGATGTTGAAGGCAAGACCTGTATCGTGGTCGACGATATGATCGACACCGCCGGCACCATATGTAACGGCGCGACCGCATTGATGAAGAAGGGCGCGGCAGGAGTCTATCTGGGAGCGACTCACGGGATCTTCTCGGGTCCTGCGTTCGAGCGCATCAAGAATGCGGATATCAAAGGCTGTGTCGTGACCAATACGATCGATGTCGATGAGAAGAAAGCGAAGGAATGCAACATAACCGTACTCAGTGTCGGCCCGATGTTCGCGAATGCGATAGGTAACGTTCACGAGAACAAGAGCGTGTCTGAACTCTTCGACCCGGAATTCCAGATATAGCATAGCGAGACAGTAGTTTGAGACAGTAGGGTCGGTTCCTTTTGTCCCATAAGGAAGGTCTGGATGATCCAGACCTTCTCTCTTCATGCTATGGGACAAAAGGAACCGACCCTACTGTCACACCTCGTCAGGTCAGATCGGCGTGGATCGCTTGAGCCGCGCGCTTTCCTGCTCCCATCGCTAAGATGACGGTCGCGGCTCCGGTGACGATGTCGCCTCCTGCGAAGATACGCGGGTCGCTCGTGCGTCCATCCTCGTCAGCCACAACATAGCCCCATTTGTTGAGCTCGACCCCGCACGTCGCGTCAGCGGTCAGCGGATTCGCACCGGTGCCCACTGCGGTGATGATGGTATCGCAATCTATGACGAACGGCTTGCTTCCATCGGTGACCGGCCGGCGTCTTCCGCTCTCATCGGGCTCGGCGAGTTTCATCTGTTGGACCTCAAGTCCGGTGCACCATCCTTGTCTGCCTTCTATCTTGAGCGGACCGCAGAGCTCTTTGATCTGCACACCCTCTTCGATCGCGTGCTCGATCTCCTCATTGCGCGCCGGCATCTCATCGATGGTACGGCGATAGACGATGGTGACCTTATCGGCGCGCATGCGTAGCGCACAGCGCGCGGCGTCCATCGCCACGTTGCCGCCACCGATGACCACGACGCTGTGACCTTCCCAGATCGGTGTGTCATAGACCGGGAAACGATAGGCTTTCATGAGATTGATGCGCGTCAGATACTCGTTCGCGCTGTAGACCCCGTTGTAGTTCTCTCCCTCGATGCCCAGGAAGGTGGGCAGTCCCGCGCCGGTACCGAAGAACACCGCATCAAAGCCGCTGTCGAGCAACTCGTCGGCATTGGTGATACGTCCGACGACCTCGTTGTATTTGAAAGTGACTCCGGCGCGTTCAAGCGCGGCGATCTCTTCATTGAGGATCGTCTTGGGAAGACGGAACTCGGGAATACCATAAGCGAGCACTCCGCCACCTGCGTGAAGCGCCTCATAGACGGTGACCTGATGACCGAGTTGGGTCAACTCACCGGCACACGCCAGTCCGGCAGGACCGCTACCGACGACCGCGACGCGTGCGCCTTCGGCCGAAGGTCGATCCAAAGAGGAGCGCTCCTCGACAGGGCGGGCGCGATCCCAGTCTGCGACGTAGCGTTCGAGACGCCCGATCGCGACCGGCTCGTACTTATGTCCCATCACACACTTCGCTTCGCATTGCGACTCCTGCGGACAGACGCGTCCGCAGACCGCGGGAAGCGCGTTGCGCTCTTTGAGGAGGCGGACCGACTCGTCCAAGTCCCCGGCGACGATCTGACCGATGAAATCGCGGATCCGTACCGAGACCGGGCAGCCCTTCTCGCACGGTGGTCTCTTGCACTGCATACAGCGGTTCGCCTCAGCGAGCGCGGTCTGATCATCATAGCCGAGCGTGACCTCTTCGAACGAACGCGCGCGCTCCTTCGCGTCGCGCTCGGGCATGGGGTGGCGTGCTTGAATATCACTCATGGCAACCACACGTCCTCATGTACTCTCCATCAGCGAGTCGTTCTTGCTCGGCGTAGACACGCTGCCGCGTCATCAGTTCCTCCCAGTCGACCACGTGCGCGTCGAAATCAGGTCCATCGACGCATCCGAACTTTGTTTCTCCACCCACCTGGATCCGACAAGCGCCGCACATACCGGTGCCGTCGACCATGATGGGGTTGAGCGAAGCCAGCGTGGGGATATGGTACTCCGCGGTCGTCGCCGCACAGAATTTCATCATGATCCCCGGACCCACCACGAACACGCGATCCACCTCGCCTGATGCGCAGAGCTCGCGCAGCGGCTCGGTGACCAGTCCCTCACGTCCGGCCGAGCCGTCATCGGTGACGATGATCAGCTCATGCAGATCGAGCGCTTCGAGCTCTTCGCGCAAGATGAGTAATTCCTCGGTGCGCGCACCCGTGATCACGGTGACTTTCGAACCTGCCTCGATCGCGGCACGTGCGACCGGATAGGCGACTGCGGTGCCGACCCCACCGCCTACGACCACGAGATGATCGTCGGCCGCAATGGTCTTGTCCGCTGTCCAGCGTTTACCGATCTGCATCGCGGTCGGATGACCCATTGGTCCGGCGACATCGACGATATCCTCACCAGCGCGGGTATCCTCTAAAAGATGCGTCGTCTTGCCGACACGCATGAAGATGTAGCGGATCCAGCCCTCTTCGGCGTTCCAGTCGCTGAAGGTAAAGGGGATACGCTCACCGCAGTCGTTGACACGCAAGATGAAGAACTGTCCGGCGTGTGCCTTGCGCGCGATCTCGGGTGCGGCGATCGTCATCTCGAAGACTGACCCGCTCAGCTGCTTTTTGTCCAGGATTCTATAACCCACAAAGACCTACCAATCTTTTTCCAGAAATATCTTGTCTTACTAGTATATGCCAACGATCCTATCCGGGAGGCATCATCTGCGATTTTTTCGATCAGCCGCATGCCGTGTCCGCGTCACGTAGAGCAGGGGAGCATTGTGGAGTCCTTTTGCATAAAAGTAACAAGATAATCTTATGCCGTCAAATTGACTCGGATAGCACAATACCGTTTATACTTAATGTATGCTTCATTCTATAAGCTTTATTAATGAAGTGAGTGTAAGGGTACTTGGAGGGATTGGATAGGAGAGGGTAAAGATGAGGATCAAGAAAGAGACACTCGCCCGTATTGCCATTGTCGTGGCATTGGTGTTCACGCTTTCGTTCAGCATCATGCCGGTCATCGCAGGCGCAACTGACGCGGATGATAATGAGCTCACGAAGGTCGCCGATGATGCTGCGGCTGAGGCGGGAGACCTTGAGCATGACGCGGAAGGCGTAGCCGAGTCGGTCGATGAGAACGTTGATGCCGTTACCGAAGGTGTCGATAACGCGGCTGATGAGGCTGGGCACGACATTGCGACCGCAACGTCAGATCTCGAGGAAGACGTCGAGGGATTTGACTGGAGTGACTGGTGGTGGATACTTCCACTGCTCGCACTGCTGGCACTTCTCGCTTGGTGGTTCCTGCGCAAAAAGCCAGAGCCTGTCGTCGAAGTCGTTGAAGACGTAACGGTCGAAGATGTGGTCGTCGATGAGGTTGTTGAGGACGAGCGCTTCTAGTCTATCGATCCAACCAATACCGCACTGATGAACAAAAGTGCGATACCTGATACCCCCGCAAACCCTAAAACCGCGGGGGTATCATTTTGAGTATCAAACAATCTGAACAGGGGAGTATCAACCTTTATGAGAGCATCAACCCCTCAACCTCAACCTTTGCTTGAAGGATAATTGTCAAATCGTTAACGGGGTTGTGTGCATTAAGAGAAGAAATAGCGAACGCTCGTACAATTGATAGGTACGTACATAGAGATTCACAGATAAGGTGTTGCTTACATGGCACGAAGCAGTAGCTCAGACATCAGGGATTTACGCGCGGTCGCGTGTTTTCTCGTGTCTATTCTTTTACTGACCACGATCCTTGGAGTCCTCGCGCCGACGCAGCAAGCGTTCGCGACCGAGGCCCAAGAAAAGCTCGACGCGGCAGCTGAAGCGGGTCGCAAAGCGGCGGAAGGCCAAAAGCAGGTCGATGCGCTCAAGGATGAGATCAAGACGCTCGATGACCAGATCAGCGTGTTCTCAAAGCAGGTGGCCGAGCTCGAGCCACAGATCGATTCTGCATCCAAGCAGACCGAGAAGCTTACCCATGAGTTGCGTACCCTCGAGGAAGAGGCTGAGGTCCTGCGTTCCAAGATAGCGGCGACTTCGGCCGAATATTCCAAACAGCAAGAACTCGCGGGCGGACGCATGAGCGAGACCTACAAGCAGGGCGATTATTTCTTCTTCGATCTGCTGCTCTCCGCAAATTCGTTCAAAGATCTCCTGACACGCTACGAATACGTGCAGCGTACCATCGAGGCGAACGTGCTCTACGCGCGTGATCTCGATGCGACCCGCCGCAGGCTCGAAGATGACAAATCGCGCCTCGATCTTATCGTTGCCGAAGCCGCAGCCGTGCAAAAAGAGGCGGCCGATGCCGAAGGTAACCTGCGCACGATGAAGGCATCACGCGAAGAGGCAATGTCGAATACCTCGCAGATCGTGGACCAAAAAGCGGCTCTGATGGAGGACACGAAAGCCTCGGTCGAAGAGCAGCGCGCGCTCCAGTCACAGCTTCAATCCGAAGCATGGGCGATGCTCGGAGCGCTCAGCGAGCATGTTGAGTGGGGAAGCGGCGAGTTCTCAGGCATGATGACCTTTCCTGTCGGCGGGGACTATAACATGAGCTGCCCGTTCAATTGTGGTTGCGGTATTCATGGGGGCAATCACAGTGGTCAGGACTTCGGTACCTTCATGGGAAGCCCTCCCGCGCTTGCGGCAGGTGGCGGTCGCGTGGTAATGGCGGGTTGGAACGGTGGTTACGGTAACTTCGTCTCGATCGATCATGGCGACGGAGTCGTCACAAATTACGCGCACCTCAATGCCATCTTGGTCAGCGTCGGGCAGACGGTATCCGGAGGTCAGCCGGTCGGCTACATCGGAAGCACCGGATTCTCCTTTGGAAATCACTTGCACTTTGAGGTGGTCATCAACGGCAGTTTCAGAAACCCGATGAGCTACCTGTAGGTTCTTGCAGATGCCATGCCCTTTGATTTTACGGGTATAAACGCACTCAACATAGTGTTCACCCTTGCGCTCGTCACTATTCTGGCGAGCGTTTTCATTGTCGACCTGCGCACAAGGACGATCCCCGACGGCTTGTGGATCTCCCTGGCAGTGCTGGGAGTCTTGCGTCTGATCGCCGGGTATGCGGGCTGGCTGGGACCGGAGCTTCCGGTGACGATCCTTGGATCGATCCTCGGCGCGCTCTTAGGGTGCCTGCCGCTGCTCATCCTCGCCTTGCTGACCGACGGGTTCGGTGGAGGCGATATCAAACTCATGTTCGCCGCTGGGATCTATCTGGGTTGGGAGACGGCGCTTGCTGCGCTGCTGATCGGCTGCCTTCTCGGCGGGGTCGCGGCCATAATAATGCTTGCGAGTGGTCACGCATCGCGCAAGACCAAGATCGCGTTCGGACCCTACCTTGCGCTCGGCATCGCGATCGCGGCTTTGTGGGGAGAGACGATCCTGGCCACGTTCTTTCGGAGCTGAATTCGTTGATGCTATACTCTAAAGTCCATGCGTAAGATCATCTACATGATACTTGGGTTTTTCTTCCTGATCCTGGGAGCGATCGGGGTTCTGCTTCCGGTGCTTCCCACGACCCCGTTCGTGCTTTTGGCAGGGTTCTTTTTCGTCAAATCGAGTCCGGCGCTCTACGAGCGTCTCAAACATATCCCGTGGGTCGGTGAGTTCATCTCGTATTACAGCGAGAAGACGTACGTCTCGAGGCGCACCCGCATCCAGACGGTGATCTTCTTGTGGGTCGGGCTGTTCTTCTCGATGTACGTGGTGGGCAATACCTTGGTCTCAGTGATACTGGTGGTGATCGGAGTTGTGGTGACCGCTCATATCTTCCTACTCCCCAAAGATCCCGATGATCGCAAGTTCGAGAACGAGATGATCGATGAGATCGAAAAGTCGAATGTGGAGTGGGAGGCTAAGACCGAAGTCCCGCAAGCGCATACTGAGCAAGACGATCCGCAATACGTGCCGGATCATCTTCCGGATGAATAACGGTCCAGTTTAGTGCACCTGACAGAAATGTCGCCCAGATCGTTTGAGCGATGAAAGCCATTTCCTCATCATCGAGCGGCTCGAACTCTCCATCGACGATGCCACGCTTGATCTCGCGCGCGAAGATATCGACGATCTTCTCTATGCAACTGTCAAGCGTCTGTTGCCACTCACGATCCTCTCGCCACATCTCCGAGAGCAGGAACTTGACGAAATCACGACGCTTCTCGACCTGACGCATCTGCTCGTGAGCGAGAGCGACGATCGCTTCGCTGGCGCTCATCTCGTCCGTGATCACGCGGTCGAGTCGCACCGCAAGTCCATCCAGTCCGGTCTTGATCAGCTGCTCGGCAAGTGCCGCTTTCGAATCGAAGTAATAGTAGACGACTCCTTTGGCGACCCCGGCGCGTGCGGCTATCTCATCCACGCTCGTACCCCCATATCCGCGCTCGCCGATGATGCTCATCGCGGCGTTGAACAGGAGGTCTTTCTTGCTCTTTCGTTTTGCGGTATCAGCCATACGTCCCATATTACCCTATACCGAAATAAAAAACTGATGGCGCGCTCATGCCTCAGATCCGAGGAATCGATATCAACCTCGCAATCCTACGGTTACTGATTCGTAAGCGAGCGGTAGATCATCGAAAGAAAAACTAGCGTATACTAAGCACCATGACTTGCCTTTTTGGGAGAGGAGATTTCTGTGTCGTCACGAAAAAAACTGATCATCTCACTAATGATAGCTCTGATTGCGCTCATCGCCGTACCCACGTTGGTCTATGCGCTCGACCCGCCCCGTATTGAGTTTACCCTGTTGGGGACTGACTCACCACCGGCGACCCTCGGTGGTTTTGAGCTCTTCCCGGTGGTACCCGATCCGCATGACCCGGGATTTGTGGAAGAAGAAGTTGTGAGCGTGGTTCCCTCATTTGCCGGAGATCTTACCTTTATTACACCCGCAGACCGGTGGGTCAAAGCACTCTTCGCGCCTGATGGCGGGTGGAATTCCCCCTGGTCGCATGGGTATACCGGTCTCGTATTCTTTGTCAATGAAGCGAGTACTGTGACGATAGAGTTACCTGCGAACGTGAAAGCGTTCGTGGTCTATGCGGAACCGAACCATCATGAGCTTTATGAAATATCAGTACAAGCAAATGACGGGGAGACCTATAGCGAAGACGTGAGGGGCGGTGGTGGCGCGACCGGATTTGGATTCCATTCACTGGGTGACACCACGATTCAGACGGTGACTATAACGACAACAGATGAAGATTTCGCGTTTGCCGAGATCTACCTTGGTCTGGGAGAAGATGAACCGGTCACCGCAGATGTCACCGTAAACGCCGAGAAGAAAGTGGTCGGATCTCCCCAGGTCATGCCGGATTTCAATTTCATGCTGTTGCCGCTCGACCCACAGACAGGTGAGGTCATCGAAGGGGGCGAGAAACTTGCCACGATCAACGGTGCAGGGTTCTTCTCGTTCGCTCTTGAAGGTCTTTCGGTCGGCGAGCACGCGTTCTTGCTTGGTGAGTATTTCGACGAGGTCGACGGATGGACCTTTGATGAGACCGTTTGGTTCGTCCTGGTCGAAGTCTATGAAGACGGCACCTATGATGTCGGCTACATTACGATCGATGATCTCGATATCTTTCTTGCGGACCACGAGGGAGAAGA
>WRDL01000040.1 GCA_009784095.1 Coriobacteriia bacterium
TACGACGCCGCGGCGAACCCCGCGGTCCGGTAGTTTCCCGTCGCGCCCTGGACCAGCAGGACGATGCCGATGCTCGCCATCGACATCGGCATTCGGGCCAGGAGCCCCGCGGCCGAGAACGCGACCGCGCCCGGCCGCGCGAGGACGCGGCGATAGGGGGCGAAGGCGGCCATGACGGCGGTCACGTTAGTGGCCCGGGGGGCATCGGCCGGAATCACGGGCGACACTAGGCTCGGCTCATGGACGCCAGCCCGTACGACGCACTGCTGCTGCTCTCCTTCGGAGGGCCGGAGCGACCCGAGGACGTGATTCCGTTCCTCGAGAACGTCACCCGTGGCCGCGGTATCCCGCGCGAGCGTCTCGAGGAGGTCGGGCAGCACTACTTCGGCTTCGGCGGCCGGTCGCCGATCAACGACCAGAACCGCGACTTCCTGGCGGCGTTGCGGGCCGACCTCGCCTCGGCGGGGCTCGACATCGGCGTGTACTGGGGCAACCGCAACTGGGACCCGTACCTGGCCGACACGATGGCCCAGATGAAGGTCGACGGCGTCCGGCGCGTCGCCGTCTTCACGACCAGCGCGTACTCGTCGTACTCGTCGTGCCGGCAGTACCGCGAGAACCTGTACGACGCGGTCGAGGCCGTCCCGGATGGCCCGCAGCTCGACAAGCTGCGGATGTACTTCAACCATCCCGGCTTCGTCGAGCCGGTCGTCGACGGCGTCCTCGCGGCGCTCCAGGAGTTGCCGGCCGAGCACCGGGACGCGGCGCGGATCGTCTTCGTGACCCACTCGATCTCGGAAGCGCTCAAGCTGGGGACGCGGGTGATGGTTCTGGAGAACGGGCGTATCGTCCAATTCGCTTCACCCGCCGAGATCAAAGCGCATCCCGGCAGCGAATTCGTACGCGAGCTGCTCGAGGACTACTAAGGGCTGAGTCCCCCCGATATGCGCTAAACCAGGGGCTGAGCCCCCCGATATCCGCTGAACCTCGGTTAAGCTTATCGCATGCATACCTGAAGATGCCGACCATGAAGTAATCCGCACGAAGAGGGCCATGCAACAGCAATACCCAGCATTTGTCATATTTGGGGCTCCTGTCATAGGCAAATATGATATACTATGTATATCATGAAGGAGGCTGTTTTGAATAACACAGTGACTATTGGAAAATGGGGGAATGCACAAGGCCTACGTCTTCCAAAGCTTTTTTGTGACGCACTCGGGATAGGGGTGGGCGATAAGGTGACGGTTTCTTTAGAAGATAACAAGATCGTGATCGAGAATCTACTCGAGCAACACACGATATCATCTCGTATGAAAAATGATTGGGATGGCAAGCCACTGAAAGCATATGAAGTTGACTGGGGTGAGCCGGTCGGCAAGGAGATATGGTGATGCGTTATCAGCAAGGTGACATAGTCGAGGTGGATTTTAGTACGACGGTCGGGCACGAACCACAGCACAGACGTCCTGCCCTTGTAGTGAGCAATGATAAATACAATATGACAACAAGCATGACCATTGTCTGCCCTATCACATCGACCGACAACGCCTTCTTTCTTCATGAACCTTTACCAACAGGGTATAAGATTTCAGGAGTAGTGGCTCTTGAGCAGCTACGAGCTCTTGATCTCGTAGCCCGAAAAGCGAAAAAGATCGACCAGCTTGATGAGATACATCTCGAGGCTATGCTCATCTGCATCCGATCATTTTTCTAAGAATGAAGTAAGACTACTGCATTTCCTCAGGCAAACTGCGGTTGCCTCCGGGTGGTTTCAACTCTCGATAGCGAACACCTCGCTATCTATAGTAAAATTATCGGATAGCTGTATTACGCGCACGGGAACGGCCCGGAGCGTGGCGTTAGCAGAAAGGACTACTAATGAAGAAGCTATTTTTACTGGTGCTCTGTGTAATTCTCGCCGGTGCGTTTCTGGTGGGTTGTACAGGTGCAGACGACGGAGGCGATGGCGAGGTAACTACGGAGACCGGTGATTCTTTCACGATCGGAATTTCGCAGTTCGCTCCTCATCCGGCCTTGGACAACACGCGTGACGGCTTCATCGCCGGTCTCGCCGAGGAAGGTTTCGTTGAGGGCGAGAACGTCACTTTCATAACCGAGAACGCCCAGGCAGATATGGGTGCTGCTCAACAGATCGCTCAGAACTTCGTGGCGCAAAAGGTCGATATGATCTACGCGATCGCGACCCCCAGTGCGCAGGCTGCGCAAAATGCGGTACTCGATACCGACATTCCCGTGGTCTTCGGTGCTATCTCTGACCCGGTATCGGCCAACCTCTCGAACGAGGACGGGACCGGCATCGGCAATATCACCGGTATGTCGGATGCGCTGCCGGTCGATCCCCAACTGGCCATGATCCGTGAGATGTTGCCCGAGGCAAAGACCATCGGCATCATCTACAACACCGGCGAGGACAATTCAGTCGCGACCGTCGCAGAGATAAAGGATGCTGCGCCGGGCCATGGGTTCACCGTCGAGGAAGTGGGCGTTACCGCCACGACCGAGGTTCCCGCGGCAGTTGATGCGATGCTCGATAAGAACGTCGATACCATCTATATCACGACCGACAACACGGTCGTCACCATGCTCACCGATCTTTTGAACAAGACCGATGAGGCCAATATCCCGGTATTTGGTAGCGAGATCGAGCAGGTCAAGCTCGGTGCGGTCGCGACCGAAGGTATCGAATACTTTGCTCTGGGCAAACAAGCAGGCAAAATGGCTGCCCAGATACTGAAGGGTGAAAAGGGCGCCGACGAGATCCCATTCGTCGCGTTCGCCGACTTCAACCCGTATGTCAACACCGCCGCTGCCGAAGCGATCGGTCTTGACGTGCCCTCCGCGATCATCGATCGCGCGCTGGAAGTCTTCACCTCGATAGACAGATAGCCTTTATTTGTGAATGCAATACTCGGCGCATTAGAGACAGGATTGATCTATGGGATCATGGCCTTGGGTGTCTATATCACCTACCGGATCCTCGATTTTCCTGATCTGACCGTGGATGGAAGTTTTCCTCTGGGAGGGGCGATCTCAGCATCGCTCCTCCTCGCAGGATTCAATCCCATTCTGGTCCTGCTCATCTCGTTCATCGCGGGGTGTCTGGCAGGTATCGTGACCGGGATCATTCATGTCAAACTCAAAGTTCGCAACCTGATCGCCGGCATCATCGTGATGACCGGCCTGTATACGATCAATCTGCGTATCGCGGGGCGATCGAACCTTCCGCTGCGGCTCGATACGAGCACGATCTTTCGCAACAACTTCCTTTTCGAGATGATACCCGACACGTTGGTACCCTATCTCCCCCTTATCGTCATCGTGTTCCTCTCATTGGGCGCGAAGTTCATCCTCGACTGGTATCTGGGTACGAGATCGGGTTATCTTCTGCGTGCGGTCGGTGACAACGATCTGCTCGTGACCGTCCTTGCCAAGGACAAAGGTACCGTCAAGATCATCGGTCTTGCGATCGCCAACGGGCTCGTCGCGTTCGCGGGGTCGATCTTCGTGCAGCGCTATCGCGCGTTCGACATCTCACTCGGTGTCGGCACGGTCGTGATCGGACTGGCCAGCGTTATCGTCGGATTGGCCATCGCGCGAAAGATACCGCTCATCAAAGTGACGAGCGCGGTCATCATCGGTTCGATCCTCTATCGCATGTGTCTGGCGCTTGCGATACGTGCCGGACTGCCGGCAAGCGATATGAAGTTGATCACCGCACTACTGTTGCTGGTCATCCTCGTGATCAGCTCCGAGCGCATCAAGAAAGCCAAGCCGGAGGTAAGTCCCGGACGGATCAAGAAGGCGGTGCCCGGTGCTTGATCTGATCGATCTGGAAAAGTATTACGCGCGCGGAACGGTCGACGAGACCCATCTGTTCAAGGATTTCAATCTGACGGTTCCCGACGGACAGTTCCTCGCCATCATCGGGAGTAATGGATCGGGTAAGACCTCTTTGCTCAACGCGATCTGCGGCGATATTCCGATCGACGGGGGAAGCATCATACTCGATGGGGTCGACATCACCAAGCAGAAGAACTTCGAGCGTTATGCGTCGACCGGGCGTGTATTCCAAGATCCTGCAGCCGGCACCTGCCCATCGATGACGATCCTTGAGAACCTCTCGATCGCCGAGAACAAAGGAAAGCCGTACAACCTAGGACGGGGAGTCAGCCATAATCGCGTCGACTACTATCGCTCCTTACTCGAACCGCTCGGGCTAGGACTTGAGAACAAACTCAACGCCAAAGTCGAATCGCTTTCCGGCGGTCAGCGTCAAGCGCTGGCCTTGTTGGTCTCGACGATGGTCCCGCTCAAGCTCCTGATCCTTGACGAGCATACCGCTGCACTCGACCCGAAGACGCAGCAGATCACGATGGATCTGACCAATCAACTCGTCGAAGAGAAAGACCTGACCACGGTCATGGTCACCCACAATCTGCGCCACGCGCTCAAATACGGTGATCGCCTGATCATGCTCCATGAAGGCGACATCATCCTCGACAAGGAAGGCGCCGAGAAAGAAGCGCTGGTCCTCGAAGACATCATCAACATGTTCAACGAGATCAGCATCGAGTACGGCAACTAGACCTTCCCGTATTGCTGTTATCATTAAGTAACTGAATCGGTCGAACTCTTACGAGGAGCAATGTTTCGTGCTTGATCTAGAAGATCTCAATCCCGCGCAACGTGAGGCGGTCACCCATACCGAAGGACCTCTTTTAGTGCTCGCCGGCGCGGGAAGCGGCAAAACGCGGGTGCTCACCTATCGCATCGCGCACCTCGTTCACGATAAGCACGTGGAACCCTATCAAATACTTGCTATCACTTTTACCAACAAAGCCGCAGGTGAAATGCGTGAACGTTTGGCAAAGCTGACCGCCGGGCGCGGAAGTGGCATGTGGGTCGCGACCTTTCACGCGATGTGTGTGCGCATCTTGCGCGAACATGCCGACAAGCTCGGATACACCTCGAGCTTCACGATCTATGACGACGATGATAGTAAGAGGCTCGTTAAAGAGATCATGAAAGAGCTCAACATCGTCGAGGATTCGTTTCCGATAAACGGCCTGCGTGCGCGCATCAGCGACGCGAAGAACGAGCTGGTCAGTGCCGCGGACTTCGAGGAGGCGGCCAAGAACCCCTACCTCAAGAGGATCGCGCAGATCTACACGCGGCTCCAAGAGCGTCTTTTGCAGAACAACGCGATGGACTTCGATGACCTGCTCTTCAATGTGGTCGAGCTGTTCCGCCAGTATCCCAAGGTGCTCGCACAGTACCAGGATCGATTCCACTATATCCATGTCGACGAATACCAAGACACCAACAAGGCGCAATACGAGATCGTGCGTCTTCTCGCGCGCGAGCATCGTAATGTGATGGTCGTGGGAGATGACGACCAGTCGATCTACAGCTGGCGCGGCGCCGATATCCGCAACATCTTAGAATTCGAGCAGGACTATCCTGAAGCGCATACCGTCAAGCTCGAAGAGAACTATCGCAGTACGGGGCATATCCTCGAGGCTGCCAACGCGGTCATCGCGAATAATGAGATGCGCAAAGCGAAGGAACTGTTCACCAACGCCGACGAGGGCGAGAAGATCGCCGTCTACCTGGCGACCAACGAGCACGATGAGGCGCGTTACGTGGCGGGCCAGATCGAGCATATCGCCCGCACGTCGCATCGTCCGATGAGTGACTTCGCGGTGTTCTACCGTACCAATGCCCAGAGTCGCGTGATTGAAGATGGTTTCTTGCGCGCGGGCATACCGTATCGGATCGTGGGAGGCACGCGCTATTTCGATCGGGCCGAGATCCGCGACGTGATGGCATATCTGAAGGTGATCGTCAATCCGATGGATGATATCTCACTCAAACGTATCATCAACTCGCCGCGGCGCGGGATCGGGGCAACGACCATCGCGCGTATCGAGCAGGTCACCTATCAAGAGGATGTGACTTTCGAGACCGCGATCTCGAAAGTGATCGCCTCGCAGGAGATCCGCCCACAGATCGCGCATGCGCTCACTGATTTCATCGAGATGCTGACGACCATGCGCTCGTTGGAGGGAGATCTCAAAGATGTGATCGAGATCATTATCGAGCGATCCGGGCTGCTGGCCGCCTTTGAGCGCGAACGCAGTGATGAAGCGCAGTCACGCGCTGAGAACATCCGTGAGTTCGTCAACGTGGCGGCGGAATTCGCGCTTACCCACGAGGAGAATGACCTGTTCGCGTTCATGGAGTGGCTTGCGTTGCGCACCGATCTGGATGCACTCGCGGTCAGCGAGGATGCGGTGACGCTGATGACGGTACATACCGCCAAAGGACTCGAATATCCGGTCGTGTTCGTCGCCGGTATGGAGGAGTCGATCTTTCCCCATGCGATGTCGATGACCGAGAGTCCCGACGCGGTCGAGGAGGAGCGCCGCCTTGCCTATGTCGCCATCACGCGCGCGCGGCAACGGCTGTTCTTGACGTACGCGGCTATGCGTCGCGCCTACGGCAACGCGAGCTCGAATCCACCGAGCCGTTTCGTCGGCGAGATACCCACGCATCTGATCGAGCTTTCCGGGGTCGGTTCTGCCGGGTTGACGGGATTCGGTTGGGACAAGCGCGGAGACCGTGGTGGTATTGCCGGGCATGGCACGAGCTACGGTGGCGCGAGGTTTCAAGACGGCGGCGAAGCGAGTGGGCGCGTGTTCGGGGGAGGCAGCCACTCAAAAGTCGAGGGTCCTCTCTATGGCGCGGCGGTCCGTCCCGCCTCACTCAGCAAGCCGCTCGTGTTCGAGGTCGGTGACACCATACTGCATAAAACGTTCGGCAAAGGAGTGATCGAAGCGATCGAGTCCGATTCACTGACCGTCGCATTCGAGGGTCCGGCCGGTGTCAAGACCCTTCTCGCGGGCTACGCTCCGATCGTCAAGGTCGATCAATAAGAGATCTCCTCAAGAAAAAAACCGACCCCACTGTCTCACTCGTTTTGTGACAAAAGGAACCGACCCCACTGTCTCACGCCCTCTCACGTTATAATGAAACATTACGCATAAATAAGGTCTATGAAAGGATACCTCGTGAGTAATGCTACGTTCGAAACACTTAAGGACGGCAAGATCCTGCTCAACGCAACCGTGCCGGCTGCAGACGTCGATGCCGCGGTCGCACAAGTCTATCGGGATGCGTCGAAAAAGTACAAGATCCCCGGCTTTCGCCCTGGAAAAGCTCCGCGTAACATGGTCGAGAACCTTGTCGGCGAGGAGTATGGGCGCGCGATGGCGACCGACAAGGTCGTAAACGATACGTTCGCGCAGCTGGTGGATGGTGAAGGCTATCGGGTCGTGGGGCAACCTCAGTTCGACGAGGAATCCCTGGTCACCGAGGGCGAGGACTATACCTACGTCGTGACGTTCGAGACCCGCCCCGAACTGATCCTGACCGATTCCGATGTTGCGATCAAGATGCCTCCGCGTGAAGCGACCGAAAACGAGATCAACGCTCAGATCGACACGATCCGCCAGCGTTTCGCGCAGCTCAAAAAGGCGCGCAGTCGCAAGATCCGCGAGGACGATATCGTACTGCTTTCGTTCAAGTCGAAGGTCGATGGCGAGGAGTATGAAGGCAGCACGGTCGAGCAATACCCCTATCATCTCGGACAGAATATGATGCCGCCCGAGTTCGAAGAGGCGATCGTCGGTGCCAAGCCGGGCCAGACCGTCGAGGCGGAGTTCACCATCGAGGGCGCCGAGGAGAACACTGAGTTTGCCGGCAAGCCCATACAGTTCGAGATCGAACTGCATGAGATCCAGGAGCCGGAGCTTCCCGAAGTCAACGATGACCTCGCGATCATGTCAGGCTTCGAGTCAGAGGAAGAGATGAGAGGCGAGATCCGCAGCAACATCGAGGGAAGCAAGCAGAACTCATATGACAACGTATTGCGCGGACGCTTGGTCAGTGCGCTGGCCGAAAAACTCGACGGCGAGATCCCGCAACCGCTCATCGACTCGCGCGCTGAGTTTCTCAAACACGATTTCTCCGAGATGCTGAACCAGAACAGCATGTCGATCGAGCAATACATCGCGATGTCGGGCGCAAGTCTCGAAGATTTTGAGAACGATGTCGCGACGCAGGCCAAGATGGGAGTTTCAGAAGAGCTCGCCTTGGAGGCACTCGCGCGTGAGAAGGGCCTCGAGGTGGGAGATGAGGATATCACGATCGAGCTCGAGAAGATCGCCGAGCAAGCACAGATGCCGGTCGATCAGGTACGCAAGAAATGGACCGAAGCCGCTTTGATGACCACCCTGCATGACGAGATCGCTCGTCGCAAGGCGGCCGAGTGGCTCGTAGAGAACAGTGAAGTCGAGATCGACGAGGAGGCAATGTAGCTATGAGTGAGCGCAAATATGACATTACCGACCAACTCGTCCCGATGGTCATAGAGCAGACCAATCGCGGCGAGCGCAGTTTCGATATCTATAGTCGCCTGCTCAACGAGCGGGTCGTTTTCCTAAGCGGCGAGATCAACGAGATCACCGCGAACCTGACCATAGCGCAACTGCTACACCTGGAGAGCATGGATCCGGACAAGGATATCGCGCTCTACATCAACAGTCCCGGCGGCTCGGTCGTCGATGGCCTTGCCATCTATGACACCATGCAGTTCGTCAAACCCGATATCGCGACCTATTGCATGGGCCAATGCGCGAGCATGGGTGCCGTTCTTCTTGCCGCGGGTACCAAAGGTAAGCGTTTTGCGTTGCCTCACAGTCGCGTCCTGATCCATCAACCGATCGGCGGGACCCAAGGGCAAGCCTCAGATATCGAGATCCAGGCCAAAGAGATGCTACGTATCCGCGAGGAGCTCAACCGAATTCTCGCGCACCATACCGGCAAGACGATCAAACAAGTACATAACGACACCGATCGCGACAACATCATGACCGCCGAGGACGCGAAAGCGTATGGGCTGGTCGATGATGTCCTCACCCAGAGGATCGCCGAGACGAAAGAGAAGGCCTGATGTCGTCACCAACTTCTCACGGTCACGATGACGGAGCTCCTCCGTCGCTGCTGATCTGCTCATTTTGCGGAGGAGTCGCGACCGGGCAGGTGTTCTGCGGGCTCAATGACGCGTGCATGTGCGAACAATGCGCGTCCTCTCTGATGGAAGTGCTCTCCTCGATGTCATCGGCGGTGCAGCTGATGGGGCTTGAGGATGACGGAGCGCTCAGCGATACCAAGGTAGTGGCGGCACAAGTACTACCGGATAAACTTCCCACTCCAAAAGAGATCCATGAGCAGCTCAACCACTATGTCGTGGGTCAAGAGGACGCGAAGAAGTATCTCTCGGTCGCCGTCCACAATCACTATAAACGTATCTTGCGTGGCAAGACCGAAGGTGATGAGGTCGAGCTCGCGAAGAGTAACATCTTGTTGTTGGGTCCGACCGGAACCGGCAAGACCCTTCTGGCACAAACGCTCGCGCGGATACTGAACGTCCCGTTCGCGATCGCGGATGCGACCTCGCTTACCGAGGCGGGCTATGTCGGCGAGGATGTCGAGAACATCCTGCTCAAACTGCTGGCCGCGGCAGACTTCGATGTCGCGCGTGCTCAAGTCGGCATCATCTACGTCGACGAGATCGACAAGATCGCGCGCAAGGCCGAGAACCTCTCGATCACCCGTGATGTCTCGGGCGAGGGCGTGCAACAGGCGCTTCTCAAGATCGTCGAAGGCTCGATGGCGAGTGTGCCCCCCAAAGGCGGGCGCAAACATCCCCACGAGGAACTTATCAACATCGACACCACCAACATCCTGTTCATTTTGGGTGGTGCGTTCGTCGGTCTCGACCAGATCATCGCCAACCGCATCGGGAAGAAAGGGGTCGGCTTCTCCGCCGATCTGACCGGACACGAGAAGCGCGAGAGCGCGGAGTATTTCGCCGAGGTATTGCCTGAAGACCTCCACTCGTTCGGATTGATCCCCGAATTCATCGGCCGGGTACCGGTCGTGACCTCGACTATCGATCTGACGACCGAGGATCTGATCCGCATTCTCACCGAGCCGAAGAATGCGCTGGTCAGACAGTACCAGACGCTCTTCGGACTCGAGGATGTCGCGCTCTCCTTCGACGATGACGCGCTGTCCGCGATCGCCGACCTCGCGCAGGAGCGTGGTACCGGCGCACGCAGTCTGCGCGCGATCTGCGAGACGATCCTGCTCGATCTCATGTATGAGCTTCCCAGCGCCCATGATATCGTCGAGGTACGCATCACGAAAGACGCGGTGACCGGCGCGGGCGAGCCGCGGATCATCCGCTCCAAAGAAGCACGTTGTTCTGCTGACGAGCCGACCATCTCGGTAAAGGACACGTCAGCGGATTCGAAAAAGACCAAGAAAGCGAAGGCATCGTAGAAGCGGAAGGCATGACCGACATGAGTGAGATGAGCGCACAATATGACCCGCACCTGATCGAAAGCGGACTCTTCGATGACTGGATGGAGCACAAGTACTTCGCCCAGTCGGTCGCCGATGGGCGTGCAACCGGCAAAGATCCCTACGTCGTGGTGATCCCGCCTCCCAACGTGACCGGTTCGCTCCATATGGGCCACGCGCTTAACAACACGATCCAAGACGCGCTGATCCGCTACAATCGCATGACCGGTCGTCCGACGCGCTGGATACTGGGCACCGACCACGCCGGTATCGCGACACAGAACAAGGTCGAGCAAAAGCTCGCTAAAGAGGGTCTGACGCGCGATGATGTCGGACGCGAAGCATTCATCGAGAAATGTTGGGAGTGGCGCGACGAGCATGGTTCGACCATCGTCGGACAACTCAAACGCATGGGTTGCTGCTGCGACTATGACGACGAGTGGTTCACGATGGGCGAGTCATATCAACGTGCGGTGCGCCGCACGTTCGTCGATTGGTTCGACAAGGGACTGATCTATCGTGGCAACCGCATCATCAACTGGTGCCCGCGTTGCACGACCGCGCTCTCCGACATCGAGGTCGAGCACGAGGACCAGGTCGGCACCCTGTATTATGTGCGCTATGAGTTGGCCGAGCCGATCGAGTTGCCTGATGGCCAGACCATGACCCATGCGGTGGTGGCGACCACACGTCCCGAGACGATGCTGGGAGACGTGGCGATCGCGGTCCATCCCGACGATGAGCGCTATCGCGATCTGGTCGGAACGACCGCAACACTGCCACTGGTCGGACGTGCGCTTCCGATCATCGCCGATGAGTACGTCGATCCTGAGTTCGGGACCGGCATGGTCAAGATAACCCCCGCTCACGACCCCAACGATTTCGATATCGGTCTGCGCCACGACCTCGAGCAGATCAACGTGCTGACCGAGACCGCCACGATCGTCTCCGACGATCCGCTCTACACCGATTACGCGGGCATGGACCGCCTAGAGGCACGCGAA
>WRDL01000041.1 GCA_009784095.1 Coriobacteriia bacterium
ATCGTGGGAAGCAACATGTTCGCGCACGAGAGCGGCATTCACGCGGACGGTGTGATCAAGAACCCGAAGACATACGAGATGTTCAGTCCCGATGAGGTCGGGCTGGAGCGTCAGATCGTGGTCGGCAAGCATAGTGGATCGAAGACGATCGAGATGAAGCTCTCCGAATTCGGTATCCCCATCACGCGTGAGGAAGCCGCTGAGATCCTACCGGCGGTGCGCGCCAAAGCGGTGCTCCTGAACCGATCTCTGTTCGACAAGGAATTGGTCAAGCTCTATCAGAAATTCAAAGCCGAGAAGGACGCGATGAACGTCGGTGTTGAAACGGCAGCAGATGTCGCCGTCGCAGTAAAGGAATAAAGGTAACTACGTAATGGCAGGTAAAACGATCGCAGAGAAGATATTCTCGAACCATTCAGGAACGGATGTGCGTGCCGGTGACATCGTTGTCGCCGATGTCGATTTCGTCATGGGCCAAGACGGCACTTCACCACTCGCAATCCGCGCGCTCAAGAACATGGGTGCCGACACGGTGTTCGATCCCGATAAGGTCGCACTGGTGATGGACCACTCCAGCCCCAGCCCTAACGAGGGAGTCAGCAGACTTCACACGATCATGCGCGAGTTCGCCCGTGAGAGTGGATGCCATGTCTACGACGTGGGATGCGGTGTGTGCCATCAGCTCATCCCCGAGCAAGGCCACGTGGTCGCCGGGGATTTGGTGGTCGGCTGCGACAGCCATACCTGCACCTACGGCGCGCTCAATGTGTTCTCGACCGGGGTCGGCTCGACCGATGGAGCCGCAGCGATGGTCAGCGGTAAACTCTGGTTCAAAGTCCCTGAGACGATCAAGGTCGTCTTTACCGGGGATCTCGGCGAGGACGTCACGAGCAAGGACCTGATCTTGTATCTGGCAGGGCTGCTCGGTGCTGACGGAGCGACCTATCAAGCGCTCGAGTTCTCCGGTCCGGTCATCGACGCGATGAGCATCGATGAGCGTATGACCATCTCGAATATGGCGATCGAGGTCGGCGCAAAAGCCGGGCTCATGGCTGCTGACGAGAAAACACTCGCCTGGCTTGGTGAGCACTCCGATCGCACACCCGACCCGCAGAACCCCGATCTCGACGCGGTCTACTCGCGCGTCATCGAGATCGATCTGACCGATGTGTCCCGCCAGATCGCTAAACCTCATGCGGTCGACAACGTCGTCCCGCTCGCCGAGGTCGCCGGCACACCGATCGCCCAAGGGCTTATCGGCACCTGCACTAACGGTCGTCTCGACGATCTGGCGGCAGCCGCCAAGATCCTCGAGGGAAAGACGATACATCCAGATACGCGACTGATCGTCGCGCCCGCGTCACGTGATATCTATCTCGACGCGATCGAGAAAGGCTACATCCAGACGTTAGTTAAAGCGGGCGCCAGTGTCGTGACCCCCGGATGTGGACCGTGCGTAGGGACCCACAATGGTGTTCCCAGCGATGGTGAGAACGTCATCAGTACCGCGAATCGTAACTTCAAGGGGCGTATGGGTAACTCGAACGCCTTCATCTATCTGGCAAGTCCGGTCACGGTCGCGAAATCGGTATTGGCAGGTGAGATCGTATGAGCTACAAAGCGTTCAAATACGGTGACGACATCAATACCGATTACATTATCAGTGGTAAGTATAAGTTCAAGAGCGATGATATGGAGGCGATGGCCGTTCACGCGATGGAGGACCTCGACCCGCGCTACTACGAGAAAGTAAAGCCGGAAGGTGGATTTCTTGTGGCGGGTACCAACTTCGGTATGGGGTCATCGCGCGAGCAGGCTCCGCTCGTGCTCATCAATTCGAACACGCAGGCGGTGCTTGCAAAGAGCTTTGCGCGCATTTTCTATCGCAACGCGATCAACACCGGTCTTCCGGTGGTCATCTGTGACACCGACCTTATCGACGACGGTGACGAACTCATCGTCGACCTCGAGGGAGGGAACATCACCAACGTCACGCAAAATAGTGAGATCTCCTTTGCGCCGCTTCCTCCGGTCATGGCCCAGCTGCTCGCTGATGGCGGACTGGTGGAGCATTTCCGCAAACATGGAGGTTTCAACATCGATTCGACCGCTGCTGACACCAAGTCTTCAGACCGTGACGGATCGCGCTAAGCAAGGAGACTGAAATGCGACGCTACGAAGTAAATGTTGACACTCCAATCGACGAGGTACTCGATCTGGCGAATCGCTACGTCTCAGTGCGCCGCGCGTTGGTCGAGGCGCTCACCAACTCATCCCGTCTGACACGTGAATATGCTTCGCAGGCGCTACTCGATATAGAGAAGAGCAACCCGGAGCTTATCGACGAGTTCAAAGAGGAGTTCATCGACGCGCTCTATCGTCCCGAGGCGCCGACGCGCTACAACTGCCTCGAGATCATCAGTATCCTTGCGCATGATGATATGCGTCTGGTCGATCGGGCGTGGGATCCGTGCGAGGAGTGCCTCTACGACGAGGAATCCGGAGCGGTGCGTCTGGCGGCGTTCAAGGTCTTTACCGCCTATGGCGCTTCGACCTGCCCCCGTTCGCGCAAGGCGTGGTTTTTGATATCGGATGCACTGCGCTGCTATCACGGGGACCCGGAGTTCATTTCGATGCTCAACGAGTTCATTGCGATGCTCAAAGGCAACGTGGATGATACCGTCAAAGATGGCGCGATAGAGCAGTTCACATTCAACGCCGAGAATGCGACCGGCCTACTCAAAAGAAAAGCGCAGGAGATCGTCGACCTGTCCAAGCATTAGGCGCACGCTCGAAGTGGTGCTACACTGCTAAGGCGTGAAAACACGCGAATAAAAAGGGAATACGTAGAGTTCGAACCGGAGCGATCCGGCGAGAATTGAGTCGAGAAAGAGAGTACTTATAGATGCATACCGTTACCTTGATCCCCGGCGATGGCATTGGACCTGAGATCACCGCAGCGATGAGACGCGTGGTCACCTCTACCGGCGTAGATATCGATTGGGAAATCCAAGAAGCAGGCGAGGCGGTCATGGAGAGTGAGGGGACTCCACTTCCCGACCGCGTCATCGAATCCATCAAGAAGAACAAGGTCGCCATCAAGGGACCGATCACCACCCCGGTCGGTACCGGTTTTCGCTCGATCAATGTGGCGATGCGCAAGGCGCTCGACCTCTATATCAACCTGCGGCCGGCAAAAAGCTACGGTTGCGATCGCTATAAGGATGCTCCTGGCGCCAAGCCGATCGATATCGTGATCTTTCGCGAGAACACCGAGGACCTCTATGCCGGTATCGAGTTCGAGATGGGCAGCGATGAGGCGAACGAACTGCGCGCGTGCATCGAGGAGCTCGAAGGGACCGCTATCCGCGCGGATGCCGGCATCTCGATCAAACCGATCAGCGAGTTCGGCACGCGCCGCATCGTCAAGGCTGCGTTCGACTATGCTCTCGCCAACGATCGCAAGAAGGTCACGTGTGTGCATAAAGCCAACATCATGAAACACACCGATGGTCTGTTCCTTCGGGTCGCGCGCGAGGTCGCCGAAGAGTATGCGGATACCGGTATCGAGTTCGAGGACTGGATCATCGATGCCGCATGCATGCGCCTGGTGGTCGACCCCTCGCAGTTCGACGTCATGGTCATGCCGAACCTTGCCGGCGATATCCTCAGTGATCTGTGCGCCGGATTGGTCGGAGGGCTCGGTATCGCTCCGGGGGCCAACATCGGAGACAATGAGGCGCTGTTCGAGCCGGTTCACGGTTCGGCGCCGCGTCGCGCCGGACAGGGTATTGCGAACCCGACGGCGCTCATCTTGACCTCAGCGATGATGCTTCGTCATTTGGGCGAAGGCGAGGCGGCAGCCAAGATCGAAAATGCGGTCAATACGGTGCTGACCGAGCGCAAGACGGTCACCTATGATTTGGGCGGGGAAGCCTCGACCGAGGAGTATGCCGATGCGCTGATCGCCGAGATAACGAGGTAGTGAGACAAAAGGAACCGACCCTACTGTCTTGTGAAAAGGAGTCCCCATGCAACGGGATGATATCAGGAACATAGCGATCATCGCGCATGTCGATCATGGCAAGACGACGCTCGTCGATCGGCTGCTGCAATCAGCCGGCATCTTTCGCGAGAATCAGCAGGTCGAAGAACGAGTGCTCGATTCGAACGACCAAGAGCGCGAACGGGGCATCACGATCCTGGCAAAGAACTTCTCCATCCGCTGGAAAGATACCAAGATCAACGTTATAGACACGCCCGGTCATGCCGATTTTGGTGGGGAGGTCGAGCGGGTGCTCAAGATGGCAGACGGATGTTTGCTCCTCGTGGACGCCTTCGACGGTCCGATGCCACAGACGCGCTTCGTGTTGCGCAAAGCGCTCGAGAACGAGCTGCAGCCCATAGTAGTGATCAACAAGATCGACCGTGACGGCGCGCGTCCGCATGAGGTGCTCGATGAGGTATTCGAGCTGATGCTCGAGTTGGGTGCTAACGATGATCAACTCGATTTCCCGGTCATCTATACCAGCGCGGTCAACGGCTACGCGCGCTTGGAACCCGATGACGGCACGATGGATATGGCACCACTTCTCGATGCCATCCTCGAATACATCCCTGCTCCCGAGGTCGATCTGGACGGACCACTGGCTCTGCAGATCTGTCAGATCGATTACTCGAACTATGTCGGGCGCATCGGGGTCGGTCGCATCTTTTCCGGTGAGATTAGACAAGGTGAACGTATCGCGGTCATCAAGAACGATGGTACGAACGCGAATGCGACAGTCAAGCAACTCTTCACGTTCGAAGCGCTCGGCAAGCAAGAAGCCAAAGAGGCGCAAGCCGGAGATATCGTCGCGGTCGTCGGGGTCGAGAACACCGACATCGGTGATCTGTATACCTGTCAGGAGAATCCGGTACAGATCGACGCGATCCATGTCGAGGAGCCGACGATGTCGATCGTCTTCGAGGCGTCGACCTCTCCGCTCGTCGGTCAGGAAGGCGACATCGTGGGTGGACGCCAGATCAAGGAACGTCTCATTCGGGAGGGCGATGCGAACATCGCGATGCGCATCTCGGAGACCGAGGATAAGCGTGGCATGGAGGTCGCCGGTCGTGGAGTACTGCATCTATCGGTCCTGATGGAGACGATGCGTCGTGAGGGATTCGAGTTCCAGGTCGGTCGTCCGCGCGTCATCATGCGCACCGATGAGGCAGGCAACAAACTCGAGCCGATCGAACTTGCAGTGGTCGATGTGCCCAGCGAGTATGCCGGCAAGGTCATCGAGATCTTCGGAGCTGCCGGAGGCGAGATGAGCGATATGGTCCAAGGCGAGGACTTCGTCCACCTCGAATTCCATATCCCGACGCGTGGCGTGATGGGTTTGCGTACCAATATATTGAACGCGACCCGTGGCGAGGCGACGCTGTTCCACCATTTCAGCGAGTACGGACCGTTCAAGGGCGAGCTCGGTGGTCGTCAAAACGGCTCGATCATCGCAATGAGCACCGACAAGGCGGTCGCCTATGCGCTCGATACCATCCAGGAGCGCGGTACGCTGTTCATCGCGCCGGGAGATTGGTGCTATGAAGGCATGATCGTCGGCGAGAACGCCCGGTCAGAAGATATGGTCGTAAACGTCGCGAAAGCCAAGCAGCTCACCAATGTACGCGCCGCCGGCTCGGACAAAGGGATAGTCCTTGCCCCTCCGGCGACCTTCACCCTCGAAGAGGCGCTCGAGTATATCGAGGACGATGAGCTCGTCGAGATAACCCCACAGAACATCCGTCTGCGCAAACGACTTCTCAACGACAAGGATCGCAAGCGGGCACGCTAGAGAACGAAAGCAAGCGCCATCCCCCAAATACAGCGCGCTCAGAATGTGACGCGATCTTGTGTTCTCACCCGTGAGTGGACACCTCGTCAGCCATCCTATTCGTGCATGCTATCATGAGAAGGTCAGAGAAATCTTGAAGGGAATGGGTGTTAGTATGGCTGTCAAACTCCTCATCGACTCTACGAACTATTTGAGCCCTGAAGACATCGAGCGCTTCGGAATGCGTCAAGTCTCTCTCTATATCAACGACGGTGACAAGCACGATCGCGAGCTCGATCTCGACTATTCTGATTTCTATACTCGCCTGGCAGATACGACCGAGATACCCACATCGGCTCAGCCTTCCCATGGAGCGATCATCAAAGAGATGAGCGAGATCATATCCGAGGGAGATGAGGTGCTCGGGTTGACGATCTCATCAGAGATGAGCGGCACATACGACTCGTTCTGCATGGCAGCCGAGCAGATCAAAGAGAAGAATCCCGATGCGGTCATCGAAATCGTCGACACCTGGTCCAACTGCCTTCAAGAAGGTTTTGCAGTGTTGAGCGCTGCCGAGGTGGCCGCAGCCGGCGGTACGATGCAGGAGTGCATCGACGCGGCTGAGGCTACCATCGCACGCACGCGGTTCGTCTTTGCTCCACATACCCTCGAATATCTCGAACGGGGAGGACGAATCGGCACCGCAGCCGCTCTTCTGGGTTCGGTACTCAAGCTGGTCCCGATCCTTTCGGTCGAAGACGGTTCGGTCGTCACGCTCAGTAAAGTGAGGACCTATCCCAAGGCACTCGCATCGCTGAGCGAACACCTCCATAAGGATATCGATGCGGCGGGTGGGCTTAAACGGATCGCGGTCCACACCATCGCTGACAGCGAGCATGCGCAAGCGTTCGCCGACACCTACATCGAGCCTCTTGTCGGACATCCGCTCGATATCGTTCCGATCGGTCCGGTCATCGGCGCGCACGTCGGTCCGGCGGTCGGTGTCGTCTATGAAACAAATGATCCCTTACGCTGATCCAAGAAAGGGCACTCCATCATGATCGATCGTTACAGCCGCCCCGAGATGGCGCACATCTGGGAGCTTCAGAACAAGTTCGATATTTGGAAAGAGATCGAGATACTCGCGTGCGAGGCACAGGTAGACCTCGATGATGTCGGCATAACCGCAGATGAAGCGGGTAAAATTCGCGAGAAGGCTGATTTTACCGTCGAGCGCATCGATGAGCTCGAGACCACTCTCAACCACGATGTCATCGCGTTCTTGACCAATATGGCCGAATACATCGGTGAACCCTCGAAGTGGGTCCATTACGGCATGACCTCCAGTGATCTGGGCGATACCGCGTTGTGTTTTCAGATGATCCAAGCGATCGATATCATCATTGAGGATGTCACCCGCATCGGTGAGATCTGCAAGCGGCGCGCCTTCGAGACGCGCGATATGCTCTGTGTAGGTCGTACCCACGGGATACACGCGGAGCCGATGGTGATGGGTATGAAGTTCGGGCGTTGGGCATGGGCGATGCATCGCGCGCTCGAACGTCTGCGGTTCGTGCGTAAGCAATGCGCGGTCGGTGCCATCAGCGGCGCAGTCGGCACCTACAGCAACATCGATCCATCGGTGGAGGCGCATGTCTGTGAGGCACTTGGTCTGACACCTGATCCGCTCTCGACGCAGGTCATCGCACGTGACCATCACGCGTACTATCTCGCCACCCTTGCCACTGTGGCAGCTAGTGCGGCAGAGATCGCCACCGAGATCCGCGCTCTGCAAAAGACCGATACCCTCGAGGCGGAAGAGCCGTTCACCAAAGGACAGAAAGGCTCTTCGGCGATGCCGCATAAGCGCAACCCGATAACCGCCGAGCGGGTCTGTGGAATGGCGCGTGTCGTGCAAGCTAACGCTCAGGTCGGATTCGACGACGTGGCGCTGTGGCATGAGCGTGATATCAGTCATTCGAGCGCGGAGCGCATCGTGCTCGCCGACTCGACGATCGCGCTCGACTATCTACTCACCAAGCTCGAGTGGATCCTCGACGGATTGATCCTGTATCCCGAGTCCATGAAAGCCAATCTCGATCGGACCCGCGGGCTGATCTATTCGAGTCGCGTTCTTCTTACGCTGGTCGACACCGGCATGTTGCGTGAGGATGCTTACGATATCGTTCAGCGCAACGCGATGAAGGTCTGGGATGACATACAGCAAGCGCGCTCAGGCAAGATCTATCGTGAACTGCTGGCTGATGATCCGGCGTGCCCGTTGACCGACGAGCAACTTGACTCGATCTTCGATCCGTGGGAATTCCTTGGTCGTATCGGGGTGATCTTCGACCGTCTGGATACTCTCGAGTTCTAGAGCGGGACAGTAGGTTCTGAGACAGTAGGGTCTCAGAACCTACTGTCTCATTCCTGTCCCAAGAAATACGGACAGATATCGTTTAGAAAGCACTGCGCACACTGAGGCTTTTTCGCGTCACAGATGGTACGTCCGAAGTTGACCATCTCGTAATTGACGCGATACCAATGCTCGCGTGGGAACGCCGCGCAAAGATCGCGTTCGGTCTGATCGGGATTCTTCGCGTTGCTCAGCCCCAGACGGTGGGCGATCCTGAACACATGGGTATCGACCGCGATCCCCTCGACGATCCCGAAGCTAGAACCCAGTACGATATTGGCGGTCTTGCGTGCCACTCCGGGAAGTGTGATCAGCTCCTCCATCGTGTGGGGGATCTCACCCCCATATTCAGCGATGACCTTTCGCGCCATCCCGATGAGATTCTTCGTCTTATTTCGGAAGAAGCCGAGTGAGTGGATGATCTGCTCGACCTCGGCCGGATCAGCGCTTGCGAGCGTTGTGACGTCGGGGTATCTGGCGAACAGCACCGGAGTCACTTTGTTGACGCTGACATCGGTCGTCTGCGCCGAGAGCGATACCGCGCAGACGCACTGGTAGGGGTCGACGAAGTCGAGCGCCGGTCTGACCGGTCCGGGCATCTCTTTCTTGAAACGACGCATGATCTCGTCAACATACGCGTCGAGATCGACCGTCGGGTCGAAGGGAGCGCGCGCGCTCGATTCTTTTTGCGTTTTTGTCTTGGTCACCGTCCCGCCCCATTATGCAGCGTGTATGATTGTTCTATTATGACGCAAACCCCGTACCGACAGACGATCGCGACCGCGCTGAGCGGTCTTAACCAATTCGCACACATCAAATCCGAGCTTACGGAGCAATTCGACTCGACGCTGGCGGTACCGGGCATGGTCCGTCCGGCGTTGATCGCGACCCTGTTCGAGCGCATGGACGTGCCGCTTCTGGTGATCGCAGAGTCGACAGCGGCCGCCGACAAGATGAGGCGACAGCTCATGGGGTATCTGCCACCGACTCAACTGGCGTATTTTCCCGACAGGGCGCGTCCACCCTGGGATATCGGACCGGCGGATTTTGCGCGTACGCTCGCCCGCGCTCGTGCGATCGACGCGTTAGCATGTGATCGTCCCACGGTAGTAGTGACCTCGATACAGGCGCTGATGCGTAAAGTCGCACCACCCTCATCGGGTATCTACGAACCCCTTCATCTTGCGGTGGGAGACAGCTACGATCTGCGCGAACTGTCGGCACGGCTCGTCGAGATGGGCTATGCACGAAGCGAGCTGGCGACCGATGAAGGTATCTTCACCCTGCGCGGCGACACGCTTCATATCCACCCTGCTTTAGGCGCCACCCCGGTCAGGATCGAGTTCTTCGGTGACGAGATCGAAGCGATAAAGCGCTTCATCCCCAGTTCGGGACAGATGCTCGGTACCGAGGAGGAGACGACCATCTACACCATGGACGAGGTCGATCGCGACATCGCGTTAAACACCTCGCCGATCGAGTATGTGCCCGACAACGCGATCACGATCTTGTTAGAACCCAAGGCGCTTTTCGAT
Source organism: Coriobacteriia bacterium (assembly GCA_009784095.1). GTDB lineage: Bacteria > Actinomycetota > Coriobacteriia > WRKU01 > WRKU01 > WRDL01. The sequence goes on from WRDL01000041.1 coordinate 9,771, forward strand.
GGTGCGTCCCGCAATTGGGACAGACTGCTCGAACAAGTACAGGACGAGAAACTGCTCCGTCAGTACTACCTCGGTCCCGAACAGCTCGATTTCGGGACGAACCCACATCTCTCGCTCTTCTCGATCGCCCATCATGTACCCTCACAGGTGGCGCTAGGAGCGAAACGGCCCGAGATCTGCAACTCGGATGCCAAGCTCGTCGCTCAGGTCAAAGCTCTGACAGCCGCAAAATACCGGGTCATCATCGCGTTGGCGACGCGACGTCTGCGTGAGAAGGTCACCGACCTGCTCACCGATGAGCACCTCACGCTGGGGACCGAACGAGGTCAGACAAATATTGTCGAAAGCGATCTGGTCGGTGGTTTCATCGTCGATGATGCGAAACTCGCCCTCATCACGACCGCCGAGGCTTTCCCGCGCTTCTCCCGCGTGTCACCGAATCGGCGGACCGCCGATCTGGACAAGGTGAAGTTCGACTTCGAACCCGGAGACTATGTCGTACACCGTACCTATGGCGTAGCGTTGTTCAAGCAGATGACGACACGCGAAGTCGACGGCATCGAGCGTGAGTGCCTTCAGCTCGAATATGCGATGGGCGACACCCTCTACACACCGGTCGACCAGCTCGATAAGATCAGCAAGTACGTCGGGAGCGAATCCGGTAAGCCCAAACTGACTCGACTCGGCACAAGATCTTGGTCGCGCGCGACCAAGAAGGCACGTGAGTCGGCCAAGAAACTCGCCTTCGATCTCATCGACCTGTATGCGCGCCGCGCGCACGTGCAAGGCTACGAGTACGAACCCGACACCCACGAGCAGGTCGAGATGGAGGCGCTCTTCTAATACGACGAGACACCCGATCAGCAAGCGGCGATCGATGATGTCAAGGTCGATATGGAGTCTAACACACCGCTGGATCGCCTGGTCAGCGGCGATGTCGGCTACGGCAAGACCGAGGTCGCCATCCGCGCAGCCTTCAAAGCGGTGCAGAACAATAAGCAGGTGATGGTTCTCTG
>WRDL01000042.1 GCA_009784095.1 Coriobacteriia bacterium
CGCTCGGTGGGTAAGACGATCGAGTCGGCTTTGTTCTCGATGATCGTCGTCTCAGCGACGGTGATGAACTCGGAAAGGGCACCCTCGCCGGGGATGGCCGCCATCGTGGTATGACCGGTCACCGCGACCGTGTCCAGATGGATGCGAACGATATCACCCGCTTTGACCCCTTCAATGTAGACCGGGCCGGTCGCCGGGTTGATACGATCCCAGTCAAGTGAGTCGATCTCATCTTCGGCCGAGCTGAATTGATTAGAGAAGCAATCCTTGAGCTCGAGCGTGAGCTTTTGCCCTTGCTCGATACGTATCGCCGGCTCGAGACCGGGCTCGAAGGCATAAAAGACATGCTCATTCGACAGTTGCGTCATCTTACGCTCCCTTCTTGAGCGGTTTTAACCACCCCTGAATCGTTTCCAGACCGAATTCTTTCCCGCCCGAGATACCATAGGGTTTCCAGATCAAGAACAGTATCATCAGGATCGAGAGGATGATCTCGGTCGTGCCGGTCATGTTGAACCCATAGCCGGTCATGAACGGCTCGAACTGGCGCAGCCCGTAGCGACCCGCCGCGACCAGGATCAATCCGAAGAACACCCCCGAGACCGACATCGGGCCTCCGATGACGATCATCGAGAGGATCACGAAGAACTCCGCCATATAGAACGTATGACCGGTGAAGTCCATGATGAAGTGCGCCATCAGTCCACCGCCGTATGCGCCGATGGCACAGCTGATGATGAACGCGAAATAGCGCACCGCGACCACGTTTACTCCGCTGGTCGAAGCGGAGAACCGGTCGTCTCGTGAGGCTCGCAGGCGCAATCCGAGCGAGGACTGCTTGAAGAAATAGACGAACACCATGATCACCAGAGCCGAGATCAGTACCGTCCAGAACCCGACGAGCGGGCGCATGCCGACGGTGAAGTTACGCGGACCGTTGGTGACCTGTGCCCACTGTACCAGCAAGACGTTGATGACGATGAGCAGCGCGAAGTGCGTGATGACACCCACCGCGCCGGTCAGACGCATGATCGGCCAGACGACGATGGCGGCGATCAGCGCGGAGAACAGGGCGCCGACCAGCAATGCCAGTGGCAGCGGCATATGGATATTCTGCAGCCAGGGATACATGATCGGGACCGACATCTGTTTGAGTTGCGGGGTCATCGAGCAGATCGCCGAGACGAACGCACCGATCCCGACGAACCCGATATAGGACCAGGCGAGAATGCCCGAGTTGCCCATGAAGAGCTGAAAGCCCATCACGAATATCAGTGTGATACACGTGACGATGAAGAGATGCTCGAGCGCCGGATTGTTCAGCCACCAGAAAAAGGCACCGAATAAAAGCAGGATGACGCAAAGCATCAGAATGGTCGAGTTGCGGAAGAGCCAGTCCTTGACAGCGAGAGTATTCATTATCCTACCCTCTCTTCCGTATAGTTCCCTCTGATCAGGCCTTCCGGTCTGAGCAGGAGGAATAAGATGACGAGAACGAACATGAAGGCTTCGCGGAAAGGCGAGAGCCCCGGTGGTAGCCACAGCCCGAGCGCGTTGGTCAAGAACGCGTAGACGTATCCGCCCAGAACCGCGCCCGGCAACGAGTGCATACCGCCGATGACGACCGCGATAAAAGCGATCAACAGCGGAGCGACGCCCGAGGTCGGGCCCACCATGCCTTCTTTCGCCGTCCAAAAGATCGCGACGACTCCGGCGAGCAGACCGCTGATCAAGAACGCGCTTGAGATGACCAGATTTGCCGGAACACCCATAAGGCGAGCGGTCACAAAATTCTCTGAGGCTGCTCTCATCGCCATCCCCAGGACGGTCTTTTTCATCAGTAAGGTCAGCGCGATCAACAACAGAAGCGTGACCGCGATGAAGATGTAGCTGCGCAGAGAGGTGACGACCCCGAAGATATCGATCCTTCTATCGAAGAAGGCCGGATAGGGGATCGATTTGTAGCGAGGTGAGATCCCGATCAGGAACACATTTTGCAAGATGACGCTGATCGCGAACGAAGTCACTAAAAGTGCGTCGAGTGAGCGCCCTCGCAACGGTCGAAATGCGATCATCTCGGTCAGGAGTCCCAGTAGAGCGGCGGCGATGATCGCAAGCGCGAAAGCCGCCGGCCAGGGAAGATTGGCATACAGTCCAATCAGGTAGAGCACATAACAGCCGACCATGATGTACTCGCCATACGCGAAGTTGACGAGCCCCATGATGCCGTAGACGACCACCAGACCGAGTGCGAGCAGCGCATATTGGCTGCCCAGACCCAAGGTGTCGACGATGAAGCTTAGAAATACCGGTAACGTCATGATCGGGCACCTTCCTTCTGTTGCTGACCCAGATAGACCGAGGTGACCATCTCTCTTTCCAGCTCCTTGGGATCCCCCGCAAAGACGAGGTGGCCCGTTGAGAGCAGATAGGCACGATCGGCGATCTGCAGTGCGCGCTCGACGTTCTGCTCGACGAGCAAGATCGTGATACCGCGCGCTTTAAGGCTTTGGATCAGATTGAAGATACTGTCGACCATATTCGGGGATAGCCCCAGCGACGGCTCATCGAGCATCAGTAGATCCGGTCGAGAGATCAGACCACGGGCGATCGCGAGCATCTGTTGCTCGCCACCCGAGAGCAGTCCGCCGGCCTGGCGATAACGCTCTTTGAGTATCGGGAAGAGAGTGAACATATCTTCGAGATCGGCGTTGAAATCACTTTGTTTAAAGCGTCCGAAGGCTCCCAGACGAAGGTTCTCGGCAACGGTCAAGGACGGGAATATCTCACGCCCTTCAGGAACCAGCGAGATCCCCATCTTGTGGATTGCCTCGGGAGACTTTCCGCTGATGATCTGTCCTTCAAAATCGATCGTGCCACTGGTCGGCTTGAGTACGCCGGCGATAGTCTTGAGCGCGGTCGATTTACCGGCACCGTTCACACCGCACAACGTCACCAGCTCACCCTTGTTGACTTCCAGAGAGAAGTCATTCAGTGCTTTTACCGCGTCATAGGCGACGCTGATATTGTCGACCGTCAGGATGCGTTGGCTCATAACTCATCACCTCCTCTGGCTTCACTGCCCAGATATGCTTCGACCACGTCGGGATCGGCGCTGACTTGCGCCGGTGTCCCCTTCGAGATGATCTTTCCGTAGTTGAGAACGATCAACTCGTCGCACAGATTCATCATCAGGCGCATATCGTGATCGACCACTAGGATACCGATGCCTTTTTCAGCGGGAAGAGGGCGCAGATACGCAAGGAGCGCATCGGTCTCTGCCTCGTTGAGACCCGCCGCCGGTTCATCGAGCAAGAGGAACTTCGGATCGGTCGCGAGCGCGCGCGCGATCTCGAGGCGTCGCGCGTCACCGAAGGTGAGGCTTTTCGCCAGTTTATCGCTCTGATCCGCAATGCCGAGTTCTTCAAGGAGTCGATCGGCGGTCACCGCCGCATTACGACGAGAGATGCCCATACCGACCGCGCCGACCTCGACATTCTCGCGTACCGTCAGCTCCTTGAACAGGCGGATCGTCTGATACGTACGCGCGAGACCCGCGCGTGCGATCTTGTGGGCCGGGTAGGCGCTGATATCGACCCCGTCGATGATCACGGTCCCATCGGTCTTGGACAAAAGCCCCGTGATCAGATTGATCGCGGTCGTCTTACCCGAACCGTTCGGTCCGATCAACCCGAGGATCTCACCTTGGACGAGCTCGAAGGAGACGTCGTCGACGGCGCGCAATCCCTCGAAGGATTTACCGAGCCCTTGGACGACCAGTTTTGAAGATTCACTCATCTTCTTTTACCTTCCGGATATATTTTGAGATGGAGTGCGCCCAACCTCAGTTGATGGCGCACTCCACTCGCTAGCGTTTATCTATTTCATCCGATGCGAGATGGCATCGTAGATGTCGTGCTTATATCGTACAAACGTTACGGACGAGGAAGTACATCCGGTTTCTTCCACATGACGAACGTCGGAACTCCGTCGATCAATCTGACCAGACATGCCGCCTTGTCGGGCTCGTGTCCGTCTTCTGCGCTCGACCAGCTGACATCGCCGGTCAAACAGTTGAAGGTCTTGGTCGTCATGTACTGGGCAACGGTCAGACCATCGGTCGTTCCGGTCGCGTTCATCGCCTCGGCAAGGACCATCACAACGTCCCAGCCTGCCATCGACCACGGGGCGTCCAACGTTCCGAATTTCGCCTCATAGCGCTCACGATACTCTTCAAAGCCCGGTACTGCCTCTTCTGAGAGGAAGCTGTGAGCTGCATAAAGGATGTTCGTGGCGTATTCCGGTCCCCATGCCTCAAGAAGCTCAGGATCGTCCAAGACGTCGCCACCGTAGATCGGAACATCGATGCCGGAGCTGCGGAACTCTTTGATCGCAGGTCCCAGAGCATCGGGATATGCCGAGATCCAGATCGCATCGGGCTCTTCGGGCAGTGACTTGTAGTGTGCGAGCAGGGCAGCGGTATCGATCTTTCCATGTACGATCGTGTCCTCATAGACGACCTCGCCACCTTGACCCTCGAAGCTCTCCTTGAAATACTGTGAGAGCGTCTCGGTATAGGAGATGAACGGGTCGGTGACCATGAAGACGGTGCGGATACCATCCTCCTTATACGCATACTCGGCGACCGAAGCACCCATCGTGGTGTTCCACATTGAGAGCGTGAACGCGGTGTCACCCAGCATGTGCGAGCCGAATTTCGGGTCGGACGCGCTTGCGGTGATACCGATGATACCGTTCGCCGAAGCGACCTTGGCAGCGGGTCCACCGAAGTCGTAGTCAGACGAAGTGATGATGATCACTGCGCCCTCATCGACGAGTTGCTTTGCGACTTCACCGGAGACCGCGGGGTCGGACTTGCTGTCGAGATTCTTCCACTCGACCTGCTTACCCAGGATTCCGCCTTCTTCATTGACCTTGTCGATCGCGAGAAGCACGCCGTTGAGACCCATCTGGTCGAACGGTGCGTTGTCTCCCGTCATCGCAAGAGCGCCACCGAAGAGGATCGTGTCACCCTCGGCGACATCATCTGTGGTGGTGGCTTCGGTGTCTGTCGCATCGCGGCGACAACCTACCAAGCCCGTCGCTGAAAAGACCAGCGAGAACACCAGTAAAAGCAATAAAATCCGTTTCATACTCCTACCTTCTTTCCTGTATTGCTGTTAGAACGGATAAAGCCAATGTATGAAGTATATAGCAAAACGTAGAGGTCGTGCGAGCGAACACGCTCGGACTGAACTGGGATCGAGGTATAAATCGAGCATAAATGAGGTTAATCGCAAGGCAAATTTCCCACTCCTTTATACTAGAGCCATGAGAATCGGATTGTTCAGCGATACCTACACTCCCGAGATAAACGGGGTCGTCAACAGTGTCCTTATGCTCAAGGAAGGTCTGCGAGATCGCGGGCATGAGGTGTTCGTGTTTGCCCCCGGCAATCCCGATGCGCCAGCTGAAAGGGATGTTTTTCGTGCTCACGCGATGTCACTGCCGGTCCTGCAGGAGCGTCGCCTCGCGCTTCCTTGGAGCGTCTCGCTATGGAACACCGTGCGCAGCCTCGACCTTGACATCGTGCATACCCATACCGAATTCGGGGTCGGTGCGTTCGGATTCCGTGCCCGTCGCCAGTTGGATGTCCCACAAGTACACACCTATCACACCGTCTGGGAGGAGTATACGCACTACCTTACACAAGGACGTTATCTCGATCGACAGGCGCGCTGGATCGTCGCTGATCAAACACGCCGAACGCTAAGAAACGTCGATCATGTCATAGTGCCGAGCGTAAAGACGCTTGATCTGCTCGACGGATACGGGGTCGCCAACCCCATCAGCGTCATCCCCACCGGCGTCGATACGGCGCGATTCTCGCCGGCGACCGATAAGGATGCCCCACGCTTGGCAAAGCTGAGGGCACACTATGGGATCGATCAGTTCACCCGCACGCTTCTCATGATCGGGCGTATTGCTCCGGAAAAAAGCGTGGTCGAACTCTTCAAGATGACCCTGCCGTTCCTGCGTGAACACGCTGATACCTGCCTGCTTGTGGTCGGTGACGGTCCCAGTTTGGGCGAGTTGATCGCGCTTTGCGCATCGAGCGATGTCTCATCGCAGATCAAGTTCACCGGTGAGGTCCCCTGGGAGGTCGTACCTGATTATTACCGCATCAGCGATGTGCTTATCGGTAACAGCGGTACCGAGACCCAAGGACTCACCTTCATCGAGGCGATCGCTTCGGGCACACTCATCGTCAGTCGCTACAACAGTTGTTTCGATGGCATCTTCGTCGATAACGAGAACGCATCGCTCTTCAGCAGATCCGAGGATTACCTGTCGGAGCTCGAAGAGGCACTTGATCCCGCTGTACGTGCAGAGCGTGTCAAGGCGGGTCTGGCGACCGCACGTGAGCTGAGCAAACCGCAGTTCGTCCGGCGTGTTGAGGCGGTCTACCAAGCAGTTAGATGATATTCTCAGGATTGGGTACGACCTGGTAGAACAAGCCGCATGCAGACGAGAGCGCAAAGTCCCTCTCTGCAGAGTAACAGGTGACCCGACAGCTCCTATGAACTGCTTGAAACCGTCTGGTCCTTGTCTTTGCGATGGTGCAGCACGATGATAAGAAAACCGACGCTTGCCAATGCGACAGCAGCCCAAAGAACCGGGTTATTGAGATCTCCGGTCCTCACTCCACCATCCGGATTGAAGGGATTTGGAAGAATTGGCGCTTCGAAAACGTTGACAAAGGAGAAGTCCGTCGCCTCTCTGTGCGTATCATCGGTGATCGAGCGGTCGATAACAAGACGTCCATCACTTAGAGCGGTCACGGTATCGGTGATGGTATAGATCGTTTTGTCATAGGTGTAGCCACTGACACCGGTATTGAGTTCTTTGATAGTGTAGTGATACACTCCCTGTTCGGCATAAGTCCAGCTGCCGAACTCTGTTTGCCCTGTTCCCTCGATCTCGATGAGTTTGACCCCATCTTTGCTTCCAGCCGGCATCGGATTTGAGGTATCCTCTGCTCTCAGCTCGAAGGTAAAGAGACTCGCGGTCTTTGGCCTATCACCCGAAACCGTCTTTTTGACCGGTGGATCTTGCGTCGTGACCGGAATGTAGTCCCCTCCATAATCGTACTCATGGTCGAAGCGGATATCGGAGACCTTATTCCCATTCTCTTGGTAAGCGACAACGATGCTGATCTGCCCATGCATAACGTAGACCATGATCGTAAAGACCTGCTGGTCAAGCGTGTAGTATGGCGCTAAGGGTGATGTGCACATCACATGATAGGTGTAGATGCCCACATCCACCTGCGAGAAGTCGATCGGTCCGATCTCGGTACTATCGTTCCCGGTCAGAGAAAAGTCATAGATCGCACCTTCAGAGTATGCCGGCATCGGATACCACGCAAGCTCAGGTGCCAAACGATACTCGAAGGTACTCGTCGGCTCTACTACCATTCCGGTATTGGTAAAGGTCTGTGACACCGGTATAAGAATTCCCTCTGTGTCTGCAGATGCGACCAATGGAGCGAACATACTCACCATATACACTGACAGCAACACGAGCGTGAGAATCGTTCTGCGGCGAATCACCTTCTTCGTGTTGTCGCGACCTCGGCTCATGCCCACTTACCTCCATGTATGCTTTTCTGCTCGCTGCTTTGACGCTTTTTCTTTAAGGTGAGCAGTAAAACAAGTGCTACGAGACAAATCGAGGCGCCGACGGCCGCTTTGGTCCACGCAGGAAGTTCATTCCACCACATTTGAAAGGTGCGGGTGACTGACACCGTATGGTCTTCTTCAGATGCAAAAGGATCATCAAAGACCTCATCGCTGATTCTTCCCACTAACGCATCACGCCCGTTGGTGGTCGACATGGAACAGGTGTAGAGCAATACGATCCTGTCATCGGCGCTCACCCCGATATCTCGGGATTGGACCGCTATCTCATCGATCAGAGCCAGATAATCACTCGCTTCGTTCGTATCATCGATTCCTGGATTGAAAATAGACCCGTCATACGCATCGGCATGGATTAGGGCAAAGAATTCCAATCCATGCTCTTTACCCTCATAAAAGAGCATGCCATAGCGTCGATCGTCAAAATAGCTCTTCTCTGAGAAATTCCCGATCTCGCCGAACATGACTTCCTTGTCCATGTGGTGTCCGTAGAGGATCGAATTGAAGTCCGAGAAATCTCGCGCATTACGATAATCAAGAAAAATGGCACCGGACAGAGAACTCTTGCCTTCGGCGTTACGATTCAGATATCTCATATTGTCCTCACCCTGTACGATCGGGTAGTCGATATGGGTACCATAGACCTCGATCCAGGCACATACATCACTATTGATGGCGATGAGCTCATCGAAGGACTTCTCTTCCGGAATCGGTTTATAGATGGCATAGTTCTCAGCTGCCGCCGTTGCATGAACTTGATTGGCATCCCATAAGGCAAAGCCGCTAAAGCATAACAGCGCCACGATAATGACGAGCACCGCCGCATTGACCGCTGAATTAGCGGCGCGTACGATACGTCTGCTTGTTGTGCCGACCTCGCTCATGGAAACCTCCTTTCAAGTTCTTACTCAATCTGTTAGGTGGGAAGAGGCATTCGGCTCGCGTCTCAATTCACCTGCTGGAAGAAGACAAAGTGAGTGGGAATCTACGAACCAAATGCCAATTCCCATATTGGAAGACAATGATTACGCGCTTAGGCTCTCTCTTTCTCTGCGCTTGGCAATAACATATATGACCAATCCTGCAATTGCGATCGTGAAGATGCCGATATAGGGCAAGTACTCGATCACGATTCCGGTCGGGGTTGTACCCGGATTATCGTTGGTGAATTTGGCAGTGTTCGCATGTGTGCTATCACTCTCGCCGACCCAGTAACCCGCAGCAACTGAGACGCCGTTACCTTTTGTACCGGTCTCATTCGCAGCTGTGGCTCCTGCTTTGATGATATCGACACTGGCAGTATAGCCGGTCTCCCCATCTTCAGAGATCGCATATGATGAACCGACCGGAACATTGGTAAACACCAGCTTCTCACCATGGGCAAGAGTGAACTCCAGTGGAGTGCCGGGGGTGACCTCAATAGCGGTCGCGCTGACCACACCAGCTGCGGATACCTTGTAGGCGGGATATGTCACTTCGACATAGTCCTCGATCAATGTCGGAACAGTAAGCGTGAGAGTGAAACTAAAGGGTTTTACGATACTACCCATATCACCAGTGACTGTTTTTGTGATGCTTAGAGTTGGATCATCAGGATCATTTGAACCATTGGTTCTCACATACCTGTTGACAAAGATCATCTCTGAGTAATCTCCCTCAACGGAGGGATCGCCGCCGGGAGTTGGATCAAGTTTTGGACCATTCTCGACCGGCTCGCCACCATCTGTGATGGTCATCACGTTACCGATGGCAAAGATGTAGCGATCGCCCACACTCTTCCCGGTGGGAACATTGCTGGCGGTGTACTCTTTGACATAGACGACAAGTGAATACGAAGCATCGGAGAGTGTCAATGCCTCATGGGCAGGATCGGTGACGGTGTAGGTACTACCCGTCTCGGTAACGACAAACTCATAAACTCCTGCGGTCGGCCAAACCACACCGGCAAAAATATCGGCAGATTCAAGATAGTAGGTCTCGATCCCTGAAACGACACTTTCGAACTTCTCATCCGGGCTCGCTGCTGTCTTGCCGCTATAGGCGATCGAGACAGAGCCGGGTGTAGTGCCAAATGGCATGTCGCTGGGCAGTGTCGTATCCTCGTTGAACTTGACTGCGGTGATGGCGAAGTTGAATGTCATCGCGGGGTAGTCGGTACCGACCGGAAATTTCAGCACCTTGGTAATAGCCGCCTCGGTGACATCTTCAGGGTTGATATCGGCATAGGCAGATGGCAACATCCCAAAACAAAGGGTCAGCGCCAGCATCGCTATCAACACCACCTTCATCTTCTTGTCTTTCATTTCTTCCTCCTAAACTTCTTCGTTGTCTGCCACGATCTCCATTTCTCGAATGCGTGGCAGGTTATTACCTTTCAATGGGTTAGGCTTGTACTCTTCTCTCACGTTGTTTCATGGCTACATAAGCTACGAGACCACCAATGCAGAGAGTGAAGATACCTATATAGGGCAAATACTCGATAAAGATACCGGAATCCGGTGGGGTATCCAGATCGTTGTTGAAGGACGCGATATTGGAACTCATATTTTTCTCGCCAACACGAAGGACATCCGGCATGTTGCCACCGGGGATGGTGAGATCATTTCCTGCTGTACCGGTCACCGTACCGCCACCAGCCGTTAACAAGACCTCTGCGGTCGGCTCATAGCCAGCAACGCCGGTCTCGGTCACGGTGAACGAGGTACCCACATGGAGATCAATGAACATGATATATTCATTCGCCTTGAGCTGCACGGTCTCAGCAACTCCGGACGTAAAGGTGATCTGAGTAGTACCAGCAGGCATGATATAGGCATGATAGGTCGGGCTTCCCGATACCAGCGATGGTGCGGTCACCATGACTGAGAAGCTAAA